>JBJMLW010000147.1:0-5584 GCA_045805105.1 Flavisolibacter sp.
GCGCCTTCTTCGCTTCGCGCTTCTTCGATCCAGTGGACTCCCGACCAGAAAAAATTTGCTTTTATACATTCTTCCAATACAGGAGTTGATCTGTATGTAGTTGATATCGCAACACGTACAGCGCGGAAGGTAAATTCCACACCATTGAATACAGTGCTGGGTGGAAGTTACGATTGGGCAGGTAATGAGCAGCTGGTATATAAAACCATCGTACCAGGTAAGCAGCTTACAACAAAAGCAAGCGCTCCTGCTGGTCCGGTAGTCCAGGAAAATATCGGTAAATCAGCTGCATCAAGAACCTACCAGGACCTTATAAAAAATTCATATGATGAAGCATTGTTTGAATATTATGCTACTTCCATCCTTGTAAAAAATGATCTGCTGCATGAAACACCTATAGGGAAACCGCAGATATACAGAAGTGTTTCAGTATCGCCTGATAAAAAATACATTCTGGTAACTACCATTAACAAGCCTTTTTCCTATCTCGTCCCTGCAAATGGTTTTCCGCATAGCATTGTGGTGACCGACATGAATGGAACGGTAATAAAAAAATTTGCTGATAATCCCAGCAGCGAAGGACAACCGATTGGATTTGATGATGTCTCCATTTTTCCAAGAAATTATAGCTGGAAAGATGATGAACCTTCTACCGTAACATTTGTAAAAGCCCTGGATAATGGACTGGGAAGAAAAAAAGCAGAGTACCGCGATGCCCTATATGCATGGACAGTGGGAGATAACAGCGATCCAAAAGAAGTATTTAAAACCAAAAAAAGGTTTGGTGGTGTCATCTGGGGCACAAAAGATGTAGCGATCTTCTTTGAAAGGATGACTGGTGACAGGAAAGTAAGAATGAACTTATTCAATCCGTCAACAGGAAAAGTTGATTCCTTATTTGAAAGAAGCAGCAATGATGCATACAGCGACATTGGAACACCAATGACACAAAAAAACATGTATGGCGAACAGACACTTATCCTTCTGAACGGGAAGGAACTGTTATTATCGTCGCAGGGTGCATCTCCTGAAGGAGACATGCCCTTTGTGCAGACTTTTGACATTACCAATGGAAAGAAAAAAATGTTATGGCGTTCCGTTGCTCCCTATTATGAAACAGTAGTGGATGTTATTGATCCTGTGCAGGGCGTCTTTCTAACCAGCAGGGAAAGTCAAACCGAAACAGCTAATTATTACATCCGGAATACAAAAAAGAAAATTGCTCCCATTGCCATTACTGATTTTAAAAATCCATATGAAAAACTCGAAGGGGTCAGCAAACAAAAGATATCATACAAAAGAGAAGACGGCATCAACCTCACCGGTGATCTCTACCTGCCAAAAGGCTATGATCCGAAAAAGGATGGTCCGCTTCCTGTGATCATGTGGGCGTATCCGCGAGAATATAAATCTGCTGATGATGCGGCACAGGTGCGTGGATCAAAATATACTTTCACGCGCATAAATTATGGTTCACCCATTTTCTGGGTTACACAGGGCTATGCAGTTCTTGATAATGCAGAGATGCCCATCGTTGGAGAAGGGAGCAAGGAGCCGAATGATAATTTTATTCCGCAGTTATACCTGAATGCACATGCAGCGATTCAGAAACTGGCAATGATGGGTGTTGGTGACAGCAACAGGGTTGCTGTTGGCGGACATAGCTATGGAGCTTTCATGACAGCCAACCTGCTTGCACATACTAAATTATTTAAAGCTGGTATTGCAAGAAGCGGTGCTTATAACCGCACACTTACACCATTTGGATTCCAGGCGGAAGAACGTACATACTGGGAAGCCCCTGATGTTTATAATAATATGAGTCCATTCATGTTTGCCGACAAGATAAAGACACCACTTTTACTCGTGCACGGAGAAATGGATAATAACCCGGGAACATTTCCGATCCAGAGTGAAAGACTTTATAATGCCATTAAAGGTCACGGTGGAACAGTACGTTATGTGGTTCTCCCCTATGAAGCGCATGGTTATGCCGCCAAAGAAAATATTTTGCACCTGCTGTGGGAACAGAATGAATGGCTGGATAAGTGGGTGAAGAATGCAGATAAGAATAGGCCCTCGAACAACGATACGAAGGCTTTTTAATATGTTGAATGTTGTATGTTGAATGTTGTATGATGAAGCTGCCTGCTGACTGGCCGGTGTTGTATTTCTTATATAGCATCAACAAATAGTATTCAACATAAAATTCTTTTAATATGATGAATGCTTTATGTTGAATGTTGTGTGCCTAATACAACATTCAACATTCATCATTCAACATAACATTAACGGACGCACATGAGAAATGCATTTAAAATGCCTTATGCCGTATTTTTTTATAGCGGCGTGATTGCTCTTTTATTGGTATTTACCAGTGCGAAAAAAATTACAGATATCCATATTCATGATACTTTATTTGTAGTTACTAATAAATTTCTACTCACATTTCTTGCTATTGCTTTTTTATTTTACTGGATTGTATATGTGATATGCAGCAATAGCCTGCTTTCAAAAGTGCTTGTATGGATGCATTACTTCATGATGGTGATTCCACTCATTGCCATTATCGGAATTAATAAAGCCCTGCAGCGTGAAAATGTTTCAAATGGTTATATAGATCTTACCCGTTACAGCATGGCAAACAGCATTATCATCATAGGTCTTTTGTTTTCAGTGCTGCTTTTCCTGGTGAATATTATCGGAGGAGCCATGCGGAAAATTCATTGAGTATTGATTATTGAAAATTGAATATTGAGAATTAAAACCATGAGACTTTAAACTAAGGATGTGTACATATCTACTTTATAAAATTTTCAATAATCCCTGCCTGCCGGCAGGCAGGAATATTCAATATTCAATTCTCAATTCTCAAGTTGGCTTCGTAGGATTCAATCCCTTATCTTCGCGCTGGCAGGTCTTATACGGCCAGCTCCTGCTGAACTCCCCCAGGACCGGAAGGTAGCAAGGGTAGGCGGTTGTAGCGGTGCGATATAAATAGCCTGCCATTTTTTATTCGCTAACGCTGGAAGTGCGTGGAGCGAAGAGCGGTGAGCGGTTCTCGCTCTCTATCATTATTTTTCATCACTTTAATTTCTGAATCTGCTGTAGACTGTCGTCTGTTGACTGTCGACTCTACTTTATATTTGTGTTCTCAAATACATACAAATGAAATTTTTTATCGATACAGCCAACCTTGCCCAGATACGTGAAGCCAATGAACTCGGTATCCTGAATGGTGTTACTACCAATCCTTCACTCATGGCAAAGGAAGGCATCCGTGGACAGGAAGCGATCAATAATCATTACAAGACCATCTGCGAAATTGTAAATGGAGATATCAGCGCTGAAGTGTTGTCAACTGACTTCAATACCATTGTTGAAGAAGGGAAAAAACTGGCTGCGATCCATAAGAATATCGTGGTAAAGGTTCCGATGATCAAAGATGGTGTAAAGGCAATAAAATGGTTTACAGATAACGGTATCCGGACCAATTGTACATTGATATTTTCAGCTGGCCAGGCCATCCTTGCAGCAAAGGCCGGGGCTGCTTATGTTTCTCCATTTATTGGCCGGATTGATGACAGTGGCTGGGATGGTATGCTGTTGATTCAACAGATAGCGCAGATCTTTGGTATCCAGAATTACAAATGTGAAATTCTTGCGGCTTCCATCCGAAGTCCCAATCATATTATCAGGGCAGCTGAACTCGGAGCTCATGTATGCACGTGTCCGCTTGAATCAATATTAGGTTTACTGAAACACCCATTGACAGATATTGGTCTTGCTAAATTCCTGGAAGACGCTAAAAAATTATAACCGGGTTATCCTTTAGATTTTTTGCCTTTCTGGCGGAGCTCGTCTAAAATCTCATCATTGGTTTTCAGATGTTCGGTAAACCCTCTTTTGCGGATATAGATCACTGTTTCCTTCCAGATGGCAGGATTACTTTTCAAAATTACCTTTACACGAGCCGTTTCACCCCTGTAACTGCTATCTATAAACAGGTCATTACCTTTAAAAAAGCCTGCATCTGAAAGAAAAAGCACTTCTGAAGAGTCAAGTGGTGTCCATTCGCCATTGGTGAGCTTGCCATCAACATTGATATAATTAAAAAAACCTTTTTTCAGGCTGTCAGTATACAGGTGAAAATATATGCTGTCCACTTTTTGCGCTGATGCACCAAGGGAAAGAATAATACCTGACAGGAGTATAAAAAGTTTTTTCTTCATGTGAATGCAAAGGTCTCCTTATAGACGTTAAAAAGCTGATAACGGTTGAAGCTTAACAGAATAATTCAAGAATTGAACCAGATGGAAGGAATTGGGAATTAGGAATTAGGGATACGGCCCGAATTTCTATCCCCGAATTCCGTATTCCTTCCCCGAATTCCCTCCCCTCCTGGAAATTCCCTTATCTTAGAAATAACAAAACTAAACACATGAGAAAGTTATCCGTCTTTTTACTAGCCATTCTATTTTTCAGCTGTCAGAAAAATGAGCAGTCGCTTCCTTCTGATGAATTAAATATTACACAAAGAAAGTGCGCAACAGATGAAGTGCTGAAAGCACAACTTGCTGCTGATCCTACACTGGCTGCACGCATGAATGCTATTGAAGCATTTACAAACAGGGTTATTTCAAATGGCGATGAATTAAAACGTGTATCCAACGGCCAGATTGAAATTCCTGTTGTTGTTCATGTATTATACAATAAAGCAGTGGAAAACATTTCGGATGCACAGATACAAAGCCAGATGGATGTTTTGAATGAAGATTATAATTTAAGTAACCGCGATAACAACCAGGTACCATCATTGTTTTCTTCATTAAAAGCAAATGTGGGAGTGAAATTTATTTTGGCACAAACGCTGAGGGTAGCCACGTCCAAAAAAAGTTTCAATGCAACAGACGGAATGAAGTATACGAATAAGGGTGGAAGTGATGCAGTTGATCCCGGACACAACCTGAACATCTGGGTATGTAATCTCGGACAAAACCTTTTGGGATATGCACAGTTTCCCGGTGGAAAGCCGGAAACAGATGGTGTGGTAATTCTGTATGCTGCATTTGGAAGAACGGGAACAGTGATCACACCATATGACAAGGGAAGAACAACAACACATGAAGTGGGCCACTGGTTGAATTTGCGTCACATCTGGGGCGATGCTACTTGTGGAGATGACCTTGTTGGCGATACACCTCAACATACTACAGCCAACTTCGGATGTCCTGCCTTTCCTCATTACAATTCCTGTTCTGATCATGCAGTGGAAATGACAATGAATTATATGGACTATACCGATGATCCATGTATGTATATGTTCAGCAATGGTCAGAAAAGCCGTATGCTTGCAGTATTTACTGCAGGTGGGCCAAGAGCGGTGATGGGGCAGTGAGAAAAGCAGAATAACGAATAACGAGTATCGAATATCGAATAACCCTGCCTGCCGGGAGGGAATAACGAATTTTAGAACCTGTAGATATTTGCCACCGGCAAATATGAAATTTGTAAAATGAATCTGTAACTATTTGCCACTGGCAAATATTAGGGAATAATAGAACAGGGAACAATAGAACAAGGA
>JBJMLW010000148.1:0-2699 GCA_045805105.1 Flavisolibacter sp.
CTGCATGAAATTTCATGTGATGATCATTGATGATGAAAGGCTGGCGCGCGCAGAAGTAAGACGTGCATTGGCAGACTATCCCGAATTTGAAACGACGGGCGAAGCGAAAAATATCAAAGAAGCCAGAGAACAGATCGAAACTCTAAAGCCTGACCTGATCTTTCTTGACATTCAAATGCCCGGAGGATCAGGATTCGACCTGCTGGAATCTCTTGAGACCGTACCTGCCATTGTTTTTACAACTGCCTTCGATGAATATGCCGTTCAGGCTTTCGAGACAGAAGCCCTGGATTATCTGGTGAAGCCATTACGCAAGGAACGCTTTGCCAAAACGATTGAAAGAGTAAGAAAAAAACTAAACAGTGAAACCGAGCCACCATACGAACGACAACTTTTTGTTAAAGACGGTAACAGGTGTCACCTCGTGAGGGTGGATGAACTATTCCTGGTAGAATCGCTGGATAATTATGTACGGCTGTACTTTGGCAATAAAACAACTTGTATCAAACGATCACTGAATCAAATGGAGAAAATACTGGATAGTAAATTATTTTTTAGAATCAGCAGAACTCAGATCGTCAACACATCTTTTATCAGGGACGTACACGCATTGCCTAAAGGAAGGCTGACAATAAGTTTGCAGACAGGTGAAACACTGGGAGTGTCAAGCAGGCAATCGGTGCTGTTCAAAAGGTTGAAACAACCTTAAACTGAAATCAAACAAATCATTCTTAAATATTAAAAAAATGAGAAAAACTTTCTCACTCGCATTGTTATGCATTTTCTTTAGCATTTCCCTTTCAGCGCAGCAACTGTATTTTCCTGGATCGCTAGTTACCGATACCGCCCTGCAGGATCATGCTATGACAGCACTGGCAAGACAAATTATAAGTCAATACAAGCCCGGTAACGATAGTAAACAATACCTGGGGAATTTATTCAGGTGGCAAATATTGGCAAAAGAATACGGTGCAGCTATTGAATCGATACACAGCTTGCGCAAACTGTATAAAACAACAGAAACAAAATTTCCTGAGTTGCTTTTTGTTCAGTATGAGTTATACTCGAATGCGATGTTAGAAACGATGAACGGCGAAGAAAAATTTGAGAATGCTTTTGCAAAAGCATTTCGCGATCTGCATAGTCAATTGGATGATAAAACGGCATTATTTATTTCAACAGCTTTCCTTACCAGGAATGGTATTGCAGATTTAGAGGATGTTTTTCAACGTTCATTAGCTCCAGCCTTACATAAAGATAGTATCAGTATCGATGATGCTATTTTGCTTTGCAGAAACTATTTCACCTTCAAAGTCTTCAGAACGATTGAGCCAGTTGCAATACTACTGTTGGCAGAAGACGACGGTAAGCGTTACATCATAAAGGACAGCATACTGATAAAGACAAAAGATGGTGCATACATATCGGCAATCCTCGTGCGTAAAAAAGAAACGAAATCTGCGCAGCCCTGCATTTTACAATTTTCCATTTATGCACGACCCTTTGATCTGAATAGAATTAAAACACCGGCGGCAAATGGATATGTGAGTGTGATGGCCTATACAAGGGGGAAGCGATTCAGTCCTGATGAAACAATTCCATATGAGTATGATGGCAGGGATGTAAATGAAGTGATTGAATGGATCACAAAGCAACCATGGTGCAATGGTAAAGTAGGCATGTATGGAGGAAGTTATAACGGCTTCACACAATGGGCCGCTACAAAACGTTTGCACCCGGCTCTAAAAACCATCGTTCCGTCGGCTTCAGTAGCGCCTGGTTTAGATGTTCCAATGACGAACAATGTATTTATGAGTTTTACATTCCCATGGACCTACTACGTAACGAACAACAAATTTCTGGACGATGATGATTACACCAGGACCAACTGGGATTCTGTAAATAAAAACTGGTATGCTGCCGGAAGTCCATATAGATCACTTGACAGTTTTATTGGAAGGGGGCATAATAAAATATTCAGACGATGGCTGGATCATCCTTCATATGACAAATACTGGCAGAATATGATTCCTTACAAAAAGGAGTTTTCAAAAATTAATATTCCGATATTAACAACGACTGGTTATTACGATGGTGGCCAGATAGGAGGGATGTACTATTTCCGGGAACATAATAAGTACAACAAGAAAGCAGTTCATTATTTATTGATCGGACCTTACGGACATTTTGGATCACAGGCTTATCCCGACCCTGTTTACAATGGATACAGAATTGACTCGGTAGCTAATATTGTTATTCTCGATGTTATTTTTCAATGGTTCGATTATATACTAAAAGATAGCTCTAAGCCGGCAATATTGAAGGATAAGATCAACTATGAAGTGATGGATGCAAATGAATGGAAGCATGCTCCCTCTCTATCAAAAATGAGCAATGATACGTTGAAGTTGTACCTGGCAAATACTCAGCAGGGAATGGATTATTCATTGAGTGAAAAGAAGTCAATACAAAACGAATGTATAAGCCAGTCAGTAGATTTTTCCGATAGGAGCACAGTAAATAGTTATTATCGGGCATATAATACTATTTACGATTCACTCGACCGTGGCCATGGATTATCGTTCATCACAGAAGCTTTCAAAAATGTCGTAGAGATTAGCGGAGCATTTTTCGGAGAACTAACCACTATGATCAATAAAAAAGACATGGATTTCAGTGTCACAGTGTATGAGTTGAGA
>JBJMLW010000149.1:0-5002 GCA_045805105.1 Flavisolibacter sp.
GAGCGCAAAATGATGATCAATGCACTGAACTCGGGTGCTACAGTTTTTATGGCGGACCTCGAAGACAGTAATGCACCAAACTGGGACAATACCATCCAGGGACAGGTGAATTTAAAAGAAGCTGTTGACCGCACGATACGTTACACCAATTCTGAAAATGGAAAAGAATATAAACTAAATGCAACAATATCTACACTCATGGTGCGGCCACGCGGATGGCACCTGCAGGAAAAACACATCATTATTGATGGCGAACCTGCCAGTGGTTCGCTGGTTGATTTCGGATTATATTTTTTTCACAATGCAGTTCAACTGATGCGCAATGGAAGTGCGCCTTACTTTTACCTGCCAAAACTCGAAAGCTACCTCGAAGCGCGTCTCTGGAATGATGTTTTTGTTTTTGCACAGGACTACATCACCATTGCGCAGAAAACCATCAAGGCAACTGTGCTGATTGAAACCATACTGGCTTCTTTTCAGCTACATGAAATTTTATGGGAACTCAAAGACCATGCGGCCGGATTGAATTGCGGCCGGTGGGATTATATATTCTCCTTCATAAAAAAATTCAGGAATGATGCAGGTTTCAATTTACCCGACCGTTCACAGGTTACCATGACAACACCTTTCATGAGGGCATATACAAAACTGGTTGTAAAAACATGTCACCATCGTGGTGCACTTGCTATTGGCGGAATGGCTGCGCAAATTCCGGTAAAAAATAATCCGCAAGCAAACGAAGCTGCCATTGCTAAAGTAAAAGCCGACAAGCTAAGAGAAGTTGAAGATGGACATGATGGAACATGGGTGGCACACCCTGGCCTGGTACCTGTTGCAATGGAAATATTTAATGAGCACATGAAATCACGCAACCAGCTACATATAAAAAGAGATGATTTTAATGTTACCGGTGAAGAACTACTCCGGGTTCCCGACGGCACGATTACAGAAGAAGGCGTCAGGAGTAATATTAACATTGGGATTTTGTATCTCGAAAGCTGGTTACGTGGACAGGGAGCAGCCGCCATTCATAACCTGATGGAAGATGCCGCTACTGCAGAAATTTCACGTACTCAGGTATGGCAATGGCTGCATAACCAGGTTACGCTGGCCGACGGAAGAATATTTACACATGAACTGTATGAAGATTTTCGTGATGAAGAGATCATTCATATCAGGGAAACCGTAGGCAATGTCAGTTATCATAATGGACAATACGTGCAGGCCATCTGTCTTTTCAACCGGTTGATCGTTCTTCCAAGGTTTGAAGAATTCCTCACCACTTCGGCATATAACCTGATCTTATCCAACGATGATAAACAGTTGTGTTTCGAACATGGTATTGAAGTGAAGACAGAGCAATTTTTACCATCTATCCAGGAAGCCGTTTAATCTATTCATTCATAAAATATAAACAGATGTACCCTACAAAAAATGCGGTGGAGTTAACCAATGACTGGCAAAATAACAACAGGTGGAACCAGGTTAATCGTCCATATACAGCACAGGATGTTTTAAAGCTCCGTGGAAAAGTAAGAATAGAATATTCAATTGCACGACTGGGAGCTGAGAAATTATGGAACCTGTTGCAGCAACAGGAATATGTATGCGCACTTGGTGCCATGACCGGCAACCAGGCGATCCAGGAAATCGCTGCAGGCCTGGATGCAATTTATCTGAGTGGATGGCAGGTGGCCGCTGATGCCAATTCAGCCGGAATGATGTATCCCGATCAATCGTTGTACCCGGTGAACTCGGTACCGGACGTAGTGAAAAAAATCAATAACGCGTTGCTGCGTTGTGAACAGATCGATTCCGTCAATGGAAATAACAACAAGGACTGGATGCGACCCATCGTAGCAGATGCTGAAGCCGGATTTGGAGGCAACCTGAATGCATATGAACTGATGAAAGCAATGATTGAAGCAGGAGCTGCCGGCGTGCATTTTGAAGACCAGTTATCAAGTGCAAAAAAATGCGGACACCTGGGAGGAAAGGTGCTGGTGCCCACACAGGAAGCAGTGAATAAATTAATTGCAGCACGCCTTGCAGCAGATGTAATGGATGTACCATCACTGATTATTGCACGTACCGATGCTGAAGCGGCGAACCTGATCACTTCAGACATTGATGAAAGAGATCATTCGTTCATTACCGGAGAGCGTACCGCTGATGGCTTTTATTATGTACGAAACGGCCTTGAACAATGCATTGCACGCGGACTGGCTTACGCACCCTATGCAGATTTGCTTTGGATGGAAACTTCTCATCCTGATATAGAAATGGCAAGAGAATTTGCAAAAGGCATCCACGAAGTATATCCCGGAAAATTGCTGGCATATAATTGTTCCCCTTCATTTAACTGGTCAAAACATCTGACGGAAAATCAAATGCTCACTTTCCGCGAAGAGTTGGGAGAACTGGGATTCAAGTTCCAGTTCATTACACTCGCCGGGTTTCATGCACTCAATACTTCGATGTTTGAATTATCAAAGGCCTATAAACAAAACGGAATGGCTGGCTTTTCACAATTACAACAACAGGAATTTGCTTTGCAGGAACATGGGTTCAAGGCGGTAAAACACCAGAGTTTTGTTGGTACGGGTTATTTCGATGCCGTACAGAATATCATTCAGCAGGGCGCATCATCTACCATTGCCATGAATGGAAGTACCGAAACCGCGCAGTTTCATTAGAATTCACCCGCCTGTGGCAGGAAAAGGTTTCGCGCAAAGGCGCAAAGGGGGAATGAAGTAAAATATTTTGTACTACAATGCATGATGAAGGTTTCACACGAAGACGCTATGAGAAAAGAAGTAAACATTCTAAAGTTGATTGTTTCTTTGAATCCTTAGCGTCTTCGTGTATTTGCAACATTTGTCATTTTAAAAAATGCTTTAGTTATTGTTTACATCACCAATCAACCGTTCCCTAAAAAATAAAATGTCTTTCACTCGAAAACGGGTAGCCCCTACGGGTAATGTCATTAAGTTAAGAATGATTGTTTCATCAAAAAAATGTCCGTGGTTTAAATGTATCAGGACTTCGGAGGAGTCCAATATCTGTAGGGTTGAATCCTCTCTGTTCATTGGCGACTCCGTAGGAGTCGAACATGGGCTGAAATGTAATCATGTCTTTGTTCGACTCCTACGGAGTCGATGTCACTTTGGTGCACTATACTACAGATATTCGACTCCGTCCGGAGTCGTCAAACTCTATAGGTGAATGTTAGTTGAATAAAACTTCTTGCTGAATTCTTAACTTAATGACATTCCCCTACGGGGCAAGGGTTCCATTAAACAAAATGTTTTTCTACCGACAGGTAGCCCCTATGGGGCAATCCTTTCCGACGATTGAAATGTCATTTTAATATTGCCAATGTAATATTGGTTGTGTTAATCGACCAATCTGTCTAGAAATATACCGCTGTAAAGAAACCTTGGCCGAAAGGCTATCTATCTTCCCCGACGGGTCTCCTCAGCAGAGACTACGATTAAAATGAAATTATTAGGGACCCGTCGGTGTTAAAGACGCTAATCATCACATTGTAGATTATATCTGAAACTGACGGGTCCCCGTTAGTCATTTAGACACTGAATTCCGTCGGGAGATCTGTCAGGGAAGGCTATTGTAGATTATTATCGGAAAAGGTTTCGCGCAAAGGCGCAAAGGGGGAAAGGAGTAAAAATTTTGTACACAATGCATGATGAAGGTTTCACACAAAGACGCTAATGAATAAAGAAGTAACCATTTTAAAATTGATTTTTTCTTTGAATCCTTTACGTCTTCGTGTATTTCAGAATTTGTTTAAATGAAACTGATAGTCAATGATATTGACATCCAGATAATCGCTTAGAATAATTCAGAGATGATTTCCGCTTTACAATAACCTGTCGTTGTTCAAGAAGAAATAAATTTCTATTCAAATTATTTTTATACTAAAACTTCACATTGTAAAACATGCACCGGATCTGCAATATTGTTTTTTCCACCTTTAGTTTGTTACAACGAAGCAATAAAGAAAAAGAAATGTAAACCAGTATTATGAAAAGTATTATAAGAAATACCATAATGAAGCTTTGCCTGAATTTACGAAAAAAAGAAAGTATTGTTCGCCTTAAGTTGTAAAACAATTATCCAAGTTCTTTTATCCGGATTAGTTGCGACACAATTTCAAAGTCCCAATCTTCATCAAAACTCAGTGTATCTCAATGTGTATGTGCCTCCGTGGTTGAATTTCTTCCAAAACCAATCGGAAGTCCAACCTTTAATCCAAATACAGTTCCATTTGTTTTAACCTTCAAATCATTTTGCACGTTAATGTTATCAATCGAGTTTCCATAATAGTAATGTACATTATACGTGGCCATATTTTTCAAACCCTGGTAATAAAACAGATCAAAATCCATCATCCGGTTACCCTTCTTATTAAAAAGAACCATTCCGGCCTCCGGCATAAGAAAAATACCGGGTCCATCACTTTTTACAGAATAATTATACCCGAAAAAATCGCCGTGGTACCCAATCATAGAGAAATGATTCCTGAAAAATGCTTCTTTATAATACGATTTGCTTTTATTGGTGCCTATTCCGGCTCCGAGGGAATATTTGAATTTGGACCAGCTGTTTCCTATAAATCTTTTCCTGTTTTCAGCTTCCTTCTGCACGGAGTAACTAACGAGGTAATGTTTAAAAGCCGTTAAGTGAGGATAGGCACCGGTATATTTATGATCAGCTCCTTCATACGTCTGAACAAGAAAATTTATACCGAGCGCGATCTTTTGTATAGCGATTTTGTGGGTGAATAACGGTGTTACATAACCGAGGGTGAAGCCGGGTATTTCACTCGACTTTGGACGCGGAACATGAAAATCTTTATCTGCCGGCTTTGGGTTTGAAATATAATCTATAACGGAAAATTGTATTCCAATACCTGGACTAATATAAAACCGCTGTGCATAATCCTTAATGCTGAGTAACTGTAAAATTGATACAGTTAAAA
>JBJMLW010000150.1:0-5965 GCA_045805105.1 Flavisolibacter sp.
AAACCTGATAAACGAATCAGGATTACCAGCGGAATTAAAATAAGTGAAGGCAATAGACACGAAAGAAAATATTTGAATTGGATACGTACAAAACCAGTCTTTGCCAGGAATAAAAAGGTGGATACTGCAACAAAAGTTTCTGTCGACACATTAGATATCGCTGCACCCTTTTCCTGCAATGTTGGAATCAGAACCATATTGAACATGGCATTCAGGGTTAATCCTGCACAGAGGAAATAAAAATATATTCTTTCTTTTTTTATTGACACGAGCAATTGTGTTCCGGTAAGGTGTGAAAGGCTGATTAGCAGAGGAAGCGGAGATAATATTCTGATCACAGTGATCGAAGGAGAAAAATTTTTTCCTGCAAGCAAGCCAACGATCTCCGGCGCCAGAATAAAAAAAGCGAGACTCACAGGAATGCCAAAAAGGAAAACAATCTTCTGGGAAGTTTCTGATTGAGCTTTTACCTCACTGCTGTTGTCTTTTGAAAAATGGAATGCAATCGCAGGAATGAACACCACACCCAATGCAGGAAGTATCATCGATGCCATTCTCACTAAACGATAGCCAAAACTGTATAGACCTACTTTATCATCGCCGGTAAGCCAGCCAAGAAATAAGGAATCCATTACCATGAAAAGTGAAGCAGCCACATAACAGGCATACACCCAGTTCATGGAACGTAAATGATGGAACGGACGTAAATCACTTTGAAAACTGCCAACCCGAGGAAAAATCTTCAGTAAATTAATCAGCATCGTTACAACTACACTACCGGTTAATATGGAATAGTAGATCCATTGATCGCCGGGTTTTGTTACCATTAAATAAATCAACACCGCAGCAACAGCACGCACAAGAAAAGTACGTAAGGCAATAAAAGTAAATTTTTCATTACCCTGGAACCACCATTCACATGAAAGCGAGCTCGAAACCAGGGCTATAGAACCAGTCCACAACAGGAGAGAAGACACACCACTTGTGAAACCAGTTATCCATATAATCATCAATGAAGGAATGATGGCTGCCAGCTGCAATAGGAAAAGTTCTTTCAAAGTTTTTTTACTCTGGGGGGAATTACGGTGAACAGCAATTTCGCGGATGCCATAAAGTGGGATACCAAGACTTCCAATAATCAGTGCAGTCTGAACGATAGAATCTGCAAAATTCACTTCACCAAGACCTGCCGGCTTTAACGCGCGGGTAACAACAGGATAAATAACAAGAGGAAAGGCTACCTGACTTATTGCAAGTAAAAGTTGCGATAATAGATTATTTCGTAGTGAATTTCTCAAGCAGTATCAGCAGTTCCGTTTGCATCGGGTCAGGCTAATCGTCCTCTTTCTTTCCCTTGGTCTTGTTCTTGTTTGATTTGTCTTCAAGTTTCTTTTCATCATGGTTACCGCTTTTGTCTAAGAGCGGATCACCAACAGGTGGTTTGCCAAGATACATATCAGCACCCTTCATATCAACTGATTCAGTAAATACTTTGTCAACATGAAGCCATTTTCCGTTGATCCATTTAAATCCTTCATAGTCACCGTCCGGCACAAAAGTATACGCCAGTTCTGGTTCGTCAGATTCAGAAACAAGATGATCTACAACAATCATATTCAGATCAGGATCGTAATTCACAGTTGTTGAAGCGTCTTTTTTATATTCAATTGAATACCGATATTGGGTTGGCCTGCGGATACTGTCTTTTTCAAAACTGAAAAATTTACCACCGAAAACGGGAAGGTTTTTATCGTTAAAGGTTAATACTTCGATCCACTTTTTATTGCTTTGCACGCTATTCTGATCAAAACCAAAAAGGGTGTAATAATTTTTGCCATTGAATTCAGTCCTGATCATGTTATAATAAACAGCGCCGATCCAGGTATCTTTTGAACGAACCGAATCGAGCGGGTCCTGGGCAAATTCAGAATAATCACGGAGGGGAATGAGTTTTAAAGAACCATCGGGGGTGCGTAACTGGATGGCACCGCGCTGCCGGCAATAATAATCGTTGAAGGCAAGTTGCCAGGTGATGATCCTGAAAGTGCTGTCAGGAGCATACAATTTTCCGATCGCCTTAATGGAATCAAATGGATAATAAAAAGAATTTTTTACCTGCAGCCCACGCACCAGTGTTTTGATAAACTGGCTGTCGCTTCGCATACGGCCAGCGGAAAAACTGTCGATCATAACTTCTTTTACAATCCGCTTGAGGCTGTCTTCTTTTTTATGGAGAATTTTTAAATCAGATGAGTTAATCTTCTGGGCTGTGGCCTGGAGGCCAAAGGCAAAAAGAAAGAAGAGGTAAAGAACGGGCTTTTTCACTTTGGATAGACGATTTAGTCACCTCTAAGAACGGGAAAAAAAATCAAAAATTATCTTAAGGTTACAAGGCCATGGCAAATTCATAAAGGCTATCGTAAATGAAGTCGATGTCAGGGTGGGGAAATACCTGGTCGGGGTTGGTAGTTTTAACAAAAGCAGTAAACATGCCAGCCGACCGGCCAAATCTCATATCACTGGGTTTGTTACCAACCATAATACTGCGGGAAAGGTCGATATCGGGGAACTCCCGGATTGCCTGGAAAGCCATACCAGGATTGGGTTTCCTAAAAAAGTTTTTATCGTCTTTGATGGTGCAATAATAGATCCTGTCAATCTTTCCATGAACGATTTCTACTTCTCTTTGCATTTCGAGGTGAATGCTCTGAAGGGCTTCTTCGGTCATCAGGCCCTTTCCAACACCACGCTGGTTACTGATGATGATAACCCGGTGAAAAACACTGCTTAATTTTTTAAACACTTCAAGAACTCCTTTGCTGAAGATGAACTGATTCCAGTGAAGTACATATTCACCAAGCCGTTCATCATTGATCACACCATCGCGATCGAGAAATAAGGTCCAGCTTTTATCAATTTCTTTCAGCTCAGGAACGATACGTTGTAAATCATCCGATGCTTTCCTGAAATCTTCAGGTATGCCGATATCAATAAAATAACCGTTCTGTATAGAACCATAAATATTTTTATCGTTAACATATTTTTCAAGAAAATCCTTTTCAAATGAAAACACTTCCGGAACTGAGAATCGGAGAAATGTTTCTTTTTGAATAATGTAAACACCACCGTTGATCAGACCTTCAGGATAAAATTGTTTTTCCCTGAATGAAATTACTCTATGCTGGTCATTCGTTTCCACAACACCATAACGGTCGAAATTTTTCATGGGTTTCAGTGCAAGGGTACACAGGGCCATTGCCTCATTATGGAGTTGATACATCTCGGCGACGTTTATTCTGAATAATGTATCTCCGTTTGCAATTAAAATATTGCTTGTTTTACATTTCTGCAATGCAAGGCTGATACCACCGCCTGTACCGAGGGGCTGTTGTTCTACTACTATTGTATAATCAAGTGTAGGATATTGTTCCTGTAAATAAGATGTTATGATTTCATTTTTGTAGCCAAGAGAAAAAATAATGCGTTCAATTCCCTGCATACGCATCATGTCT
Organism: Flavisolibacter sp.; assembly: GCA_045805105.1. Lineage (GTDB taxonomy): Bacteria > Bacteroidota > Bacteroidia > Chitinophagales > Chitinophagaceae > Flavisolibacter. The sequence continues at coordinate 3,513 of JBJMLW010000150.1, forward strand.
ATTACATAAGAGAGAAACGGGCGGCCTGCAACAGGTGCCATGCATTTGGGAACATCAGGAACTGTTTCACGTAATCTTGTTCCCAGGCCTCCTGCGAGAATGATGGCTTCGCTGATCATGAAACAGAAAAATAATTTTCTTCCACCAGCTGGCAAATGATATGTCCTATAAGAATATGACTTTCCTGTATTCTCGGTGTATCAGCAGATGGAACATTCAGAAGATAATCACTTTCAGATTTCATTGTTCCTCCACTCATGCCAGTCATACCAATTGTAATTACTCCTTTACTGCGTGCTGCTTCAAAAGCTTTGAAAATATTAGCTGAATTCCCTGACGTTGACAATCCAACCAGCACATCACCTTTCTGTGCAATCCCTTCAATTAACCGTGCATATACCACATCATAGCTATAGTCGTTGGCTACAGCAGTAAGGTAGGAAGTATTGCAATGAAGTGCTTCAGCAGGAAGCGCCTTTCTGTCTGAATAAAATCTACCAGAAAATTCAGCCGCCAGGTGCTGGGCATCTGCGGCACTTCCACCATTGCCACAGAAGTAAATACGCCCGTTATTTTTGAGTGATTTCGTGATGACCTCTGCGACCATTTTCGTTTTTTCAATAAACGTTGGATCAGAAAGTATTTTTTCCTTTACTTCAATTGATGATTGTATGATCTGCCGGATCTTTTCCATTATATTTTTTTAAATCGTCCATGTTTTAAGTCCATGTTCAACGAACTGGTAATTTTTATGATGACCTCCGAACTTTTCAAGGCTTTTGATCACCTGGTACTTAGTTGTTCCGGGACAATAGAAAATCATAAAACCACCACCACCTGCACCTGATATTTTACCCCCGGTGGCACCTGCTTTTTTAGCTGTTTCATAAATTTCTTCCATCATCGTATTTGATATTCCTTCAGCCATCATTCTTTTCTGCTGGTGCCCAAAATCAAGTATGTCACCAAATTCATTCAGTTTTCCTTTGAGCAATGCTTCCTTCATCATCTGTGACTGATGTTTAAGTTGATGCATTGCTTCAATGGAATTTTCTTTTTTTGTAACAACATTATTCGACTGCCGTTCAATAATCCGTGCCGATTCACGGCTTGTGGCAGTATAGTACAGCAACAGGTTATTTTCCAGTTCAAAAAGGTATTGTTCCTTGATGCGAAGGGGATTGACGATAACTTTATCACCCTCATAAAATTCCATAAAATTTACACCACCAAATGTTGCTGCATACTGGTCCTGCTTGCCACCGGCGAGATGAAGATACTTGCGTTCGATCTCGTAAGCATAATGAGCAATATCGTATTCCCCTAATGGAAGCCGGAGCATTTCTGCAAACGCACCGATAATGGCAACAACCAGTGTTGATGAAGTTCCGAGGCCAGAACCGGCGGGCGCATCAACAAAGGTGGTTAACCTGAAACCCGTTTTAATTCCATTGTAATCTTTATAAATCGAATTGTAAACACCCTTCAGCAGGTCGAGGTGACCATTGATCGGCAGCTGTTCGCTCATATCGAATGACTCACTTTCACCACGGTCGTTTGCCTGCAGCACTATCCTGTCATCAGCAAGAGGTTCAATGGATGCCTGCGCATACAATGAGATGGTAGCATTAAGGATGGCCCCTCCATACAGGTCGCTGTACGGACTCACATCGGTTCCTCCTCCGGCGAGTCCAATTCTTAAGGGAGCCTTACTGCGGTAGATCATAGAGTTTTTGTTGTAAGAGGTATTTCTAATTCATGAATACCAGGATTCCCATTCGGAAAATTTTCAATAAGCAATGTTCAATAAACAATGTTCAGGTCAGTTCGAAAAATGATAATCTGACCCGCACTAACCTGGATATTGAAAATTGAAAGTTGAATATTGAGAATTATGATTTTAAATATCCCGATTCGCGATTTACCTCTTTTATCGCTTCTGTGAGCTTTCCCCACGAATATTTTTCTTTTTCGGTGCGAAGATGAGGAATAAAATAATTTTCGCCTAATTGATAGAACTGAAGAATTGCATCAGCAATTGAAGTACTGTCTGGTTCACATACCAGTCCGGCTTTTTTATCAGGTACAAGCGATGGCAATCCGCCAACATTGGTAACAATCATCGGCTTTTCGAAATGATATGCGAGGGGCGTAACGCCGCTCTGTGTTGCATTCCTGTAAGGTTGTACCACGCAATCTCCGGAACATAAATACCCTGCAACTTCACCATCAGGAATAAAACTGGTGCGCAGAATAACCTGCTGATCAAGATTTTTTTCTTCAATTATTTTCCGGTATGGCCTGTCGTCCTCATAAAACTCTCCTGCTATCAGCAGCCTGATGTTCTCGTTACGGATTCTTTGGTCCGCCATCGCATGCAACAAGAGATCAAGTCCTTTGTAATGACGAATGAAGCCAAAAAATAAAATGATCTTACCTGATGAAGGAACATC
>JBJMLW010000151.1:0-2543 GCA_045805105.1 Flavisolibacter sp.
CATTACTGATTACTTCAAAAGCCGGATAGTTTGCTTCTACACTATCGAGCCGGATTGAAAATTCATTTTCATTCAATATATCATTTGTATGTGGCTCCTGCCTGGTGTAGGTTGTTGAATATTCATTTACCGGCCGATCAGTAAAAGTTTTTTTCATTCCCCTTTTAGCTGCAGTCCACTGCACCATACTATTCGGATGACTGGTATTGGCGAGAACATCATCGTACATCACCGGTACAATCACTTTCCCTGATGAATTGATCATTCCAAACAGATCATTCTTCTGAACCAGGTAACTATCATTCGCATCCGGCGTAATCTGTTCATAAATACAAGGGATTAACTCTTTCCCATCCTGGAACAAACCTTTCCTTCCATATTTATTTTCTACAATGAATGAAAGACCATCGTGCGTATGGTTAATGGTTATCGATTCATATTTTGCCGGAACGATAATAGTTCCTTTTTCATTGATGGCCATAATATGGCCATCCAGTTTTACTATAGCTGCCGAAGGAAGTTGGGGCATAGCTGCATTGTAATCAAATAGATTTGCTTCCTGGTATTTGCATGCAATGACGATCTTACCTAGAGTATCTGCATATCCCCATTTGTCTCCATCACGGAAAGGAACAAGAAAATGAGTTTGGGAAAAGGTAAACAGGGCAAGGGACAAGCATCCCAGGGTAAGGAATAGTTTTTTCATGGGGCAGGCGTTAGCTACCCAAATTAGATGATTTATATTCCTTTGTCAAGGGGTTATCGGTTCCGGATCAAAATTTCATGAAAGTGTCCAGCTGATGTTGCCATCCTTTTCATCTTTGAGCTGAATGCCGATATCTGCAAGCTGATTCCTGATCTTGTCCGATGTTAACCAGTCCCTTTTATTACGTGCTTCTTTTCTCAGTTCGATAAGAACCTGCAACACACCTTTGAGTTTGTCTGAATCAGCACCTGATTCAATCCTTAATCCAAGGATATCTTCGATGTAAACTTTCATTTTTATCTGCAGAAGCTGGAATGTATCTGCATTTATCGCTGAAAAAGGAATGGATTTGTCTTTCAGTGAATTGATCACATGAACCAATTCAAACATATTAGCCAGGACCTTGGCTGTACTGAAATCATCATTCATGAATTCATCAAATTCACTAAGAAGCCTGTTTATCTTTTCATTCAGTGATATGTCGTTTCCACCATTTCCATTAAATACCTGCGGACCATTTACTGTCATCAGCCACTCGTAGGCTTCCATTAAACGTTTTAATCCTTTTTCAGCAGCCTGGAGTGCTTCATTGCCAAAATCAAGCGTACTGCGATAATGGGTTTGCAGAATGAAAAATCTGATGGTCATAGGACTATAGGCCTTCTCCAGCAGAGGGTGGTCGCCATTGAGTAATTCCGTTAGTTTGATCACATTATTATAACTTTTTCCCATCTTCTTACCGTTGATGGTGATCATGTTATTATGAATCCAGTAACGAACCGGAGCAATATGATTGCAGATTGTACTCTGAGCGATCTCACTTTCATGATGAGGAAATAAAAGGTCCATACCTCCTCCATGAATATCAAACTGTTTTCCAAGGTATTTGGTGCTCATAGCAGAGCACTCAATATGCCAGCCCGGAAACCCTTCGCCCCACGGACTTTTCCATCTCATGATGTGTTCAGGCGGAGCGGCTTTCCATAAAGCGAAATCAGTTTTGTTCCTTTTTTCATGCTGGCCTTCCAGTTCGCGTGTGGTTTCAATCAGGTCGTCAATGACCCTGCCACTCAGTTTCCCATAATCGTGACCGTCTGCGTATTTTTTCACATCAAAATACACACTGCCGTTAACCTCATAGGCGAACCCCGAGCGGATGAGGTTTTCAATCATCGAGATCTGTTCTACAATATGACCTGTTGCTGTTGGTTCGATACTTGGCGGAAGGCAATTCAATCTTTCCATGGCCCAATGAAAAAGGTTGGTGTATTTCTGAACCATTTCCATTGGCTCCAGTTTTTCAATCACAGCCTTTTTTGAGATCTTGTCTTCGGCTTCACGACCTTCTTCTTCAAAATGTCCTGCATCTGTAATATTTCTAACATATCTCACCTTATAGCCAAGGTGCATCAGGTACCTGTAGATAACGTCAAAAGTGATATATGGTCTTGAATGACCCATGTGACTTTCACCGCTCACTGTTGGTCCGCACACATACATGCCCACATGACCGGGAACCAATGGCTCAAACAATTCCTTACTCCTGCTATATGAATTATACACGTACAGCGACATGGTGCAAAGAAACAGAATTTAGGAGTTATGTTACATGTTGAATGTTATATGTTGTATGAACAATAACAGTCTGCAAATCCTTCAAAATACAACATTCAACATACAACATATTATTTCTTCAGTTCAACATCCGCAACGAGCATATAATGGTCTGAATAATTCTTGATCACGCGATTGAATTGAAGAATATTAAAATCTTTTGTTGTCATCAGGTAATCAATTCGGAGAGTAGGAGCGATATAGGAAAATGTTTTGCCTACAC
>JBJMLW010000152.1:0-9214 GCA_045805105.1 Flavisolibacter sp.
CACGAGTAGAGCATCATGAACATCCATAAAAGAAAAATGCCCCAGATAATATTGAAAAGAACAGTACTTCTTTTCCTGAGCACAAATGGAATAGCATATTCAAAGAGAATAAAATTCACAACTGTCAGGTAGATCACACCCCATAGGTTGTTGAATACAACTGGCAAAAACCTATCTGAATATACATGAAACGTAGCGAGTATACCCATAACAAAATACCCGGCGCCCATCCATAAATAAAATTTTATCAGCTTCTTGTTCAGTGTCTTCTTTTTTGGTGGGATCATGGAGATAAATATCGTGAAATCTTTTGCGTTTGCATTTCCGGTCAACAGAAGGATGTTCATCGTAAACGAGTGAATGATTATCGTCAATTAAAATTTGAATCAACTAAGACACCGGGCCACACAGTTATACTGTATGCCGCTGTCTCTGTGTCTCCGTTCATAATATATGCTTTTCGTTTACCCAAAACCGTTGTTTGTAGACCAGCCCTTTTACAACATCTTTTTATTAGATACTCTTGTGCAAATACGTTGTATATGAAAAAGAATTTACCAATTCTGATATGCTTCACGATACTGAGTTTTGCCCTCAGGGCGCAGGAACCTCTGGCAGGTACCTGGAAAACATGGTTCATTTCTTCAGGAAAAGAATATCGGCTTCCTCCCCCTGCTTCATACAAGCAGGAAATTGGCCAGGTGTTATCTGCACAGCAACAACTGGATTCGATAGGCAGGCAGCAGATCATTTACTGGAACCAGGGCGCTCCCGGATATCACTGGCAGGAAATGATCAACAAATTATGGCAGAATGATACGGCGTCTACCAGTGCCCTTGCAAATATGCTTCTTGGCGTGGCGATATATGATGCCACCATTACGGCGTGGGATTCGAAATATTTTTATAATCGTCAACGGCCATTCGAGGTAGACAACCGGATAAAAATTTATGCAGTAAAACCACAAAGCCCCTCCTACCCTTGCGAATATTCTGTTGCAGCGGGCGTGGCAGTTGCTGTCTTCAGTCATTTCTATCCTGCCATGGCGGATTCTGTAAACAAATTGGCTAAGCAGGAAATGGCATCACGGGTTGCTGCCGGACTTGCTTTTCCCAGTGATGCACATGCAGGTTTTGAACTTGGAAAAAAGATTGCTGAAAAAGAAATTGAAAGAACAAAAGATTTTGTACCTGCACTCGTGTGGGATCGGAAGATCCCTGCAGGACCAGGTTTATGGAAAGGAAATTTTGCCATGTTCCCTTTGGCGGGACGAAACAAAACTGTTGTGATGGACAGTGCAAGTGAATTTCGTCCCGGGCCGCCACCTGATTTCACAAAGGATATGAGTGAACTAAAAAATTTCAAACAAACTTTCCGTTCACAGGCCAATGCATTTTTCTGGGCCAGCCAGGATTTCTGGAATGAAGCACTAGTGAAAAAAATGTTTGAATATAACCTGCACCTCAACCCGCCACGTGCTGCACGCATTTATGCTATTATGAATGTGTCGGCATACGATGCATTCATTGCATGCTTTGATGCAAAATATGCTTACTGGGGAATTCGCCCCGACCAGTATGATACCACATACCATTCACTGATTCCTACACCACCTTTCCCGGGTTATCCATCAGGGCACGCAGTAATGAGTGGAATGTATAGTGAATTACTGTCTTATTTTTTTCCTATGGACAGGAATTATTTTCAACGTAAGGCAAAAGATGCTGCAGAATCACGCTTCCAGGCTGGAATACATTTCCGTACGGATAATGACACAGGCCTGGATCTTGGCAGAAAAGTAGCCGCAAAAGTTGTAAAGAAAATAAAAAACGACGGCGCCGACGACAATATCGTCAATCAAAATAAAACTGCGAGTAAAAAACTGTAACAAATTTTAATATTCTCCATCATTAAATAAATAAACATGACTCCATTTGAAATATCGTGGTGGCTCACGTTGATCTTCTTTGGTTTTTAGTGCCAAAAAATAATTTCTCAGTGCATTGTGTTGTTTTTACAATGTGCAAAGGGTTGTGTTTCTACACGACCCTTTTAGATGTTGCATACTGATAATTTATTACAGAGTTATTATCCTGTTAGAAATGCTGAAATTTAATAAATGACTCAAAAAATGATAAGCATCAGCTTAGCTGGAATATTTTATTATTTCCATGGGCCGTGTATTTACGGGTGATGCGGAAAGGTTCAGACCAGTCGGTCTTCACGATTTCCCGGAGGCTTTTTACAAGAAGAGAAAAATTTTCAGGCTTTGAAAAATATAAGTTTGCTCCTTCTTTATAAGCCCTGTTAATATTGGCGGGAGAAAGTGAATTTGTATACATGATTACCGGTAGGTTGATGAACCCCTTTTCACGGATTGCCTTCAACCAGTAAAATCCATCGTATGTAGGCATGTTAATATCCAGAAGTACAAGGTCAAATTTTTTATTCCTGTACTTTTCTGTTTCATTGCACTTGTTTACAAAACTTACAGAAATTTCAGGATCGATTTCCCGGATAGCTTCGGAAACAAGTTCAAAGTCATCACGGTCATCATCGATAACAAGAATGGAGTGTACCTGTACATCTTTAAAAATCATAATAAAAATTCTATTACAAAAATAAAGGTTTCAGAAAATCCGGGAGTGCCATTAATTGTTGACTATTGTATGACGGATTGTTTTATAGGAAGCCAGATTTTTATTTCTGTGTAAAGGTTAACCTTGCTATCCGCAGTGATCACACCGCCATGGTTTTCAACGATCTTTTTACAAAGTGCAAGGCCCAGTCCCTGGCCTTCATTATGATGAAGTTTCCTGAAAAGCTCAAAAATTGTTTCCTTGAATTCTGATTTAAACCCGGTTCCTTCATCCCTTATATCGACACGCAGAAAATCTTCATACTGATACCTGTTTTTTACAGATCTGAATTTATTTTGTTTCATTACATCTCCACGAATATGAACCATGGCCTTGTCTTCCTTCCTGAACTTTACCGCATTTGAAAGAAGATGATAAAACAACAGGCCCAGCTGTTCCGGGTCACCTTCAACAAAACCGAGATGAGCTGCATCCAGGATGAACTCAACCCCGGGACATTCCTGCATTACCCTTTCTGCGGCAACCTTCACGATCTGATTTAAATCAACATCATGAAAAAGGGTGAATTTTTCATTTAGCCAGATGTATTCCTGAAGGCCTGTTATTACCTTTCTCATTTGTTCACTTGATCTCAAAAGCCTTTCCAGATCGCGTGAAGGTGATTCCGTTTGTATTTTTCCTGAGTATAATAATATTTTCCGTAGAGGTTCTTTCTAATTATGCGTAACGGCATGACTGAATTGTTGAAGTTCATGATTTTGTTTTCTCACTTTTCCCATCTGCTCTTCCAATTGTTCTGCATATGCCTGCATCTCAGATCTCGCCCGGATAAGTTCAGTGTTTTCCTGTAATGCCTTTTCGGCTGTTTTCCTTGCAGTAATCAGTTCGTCTTCAAACTGCTTACGGTTGCGTACTACAATGCAGGCACAACAGGTTAAATCCGACCCATGCAAACTGATTCTCCTGGCATTCAACAGAACCGGCAGGTGGCCCCCGCTTTTATCGAGTAGTGTTATGAAAATCTCCTCAGCATGCCCGTGCATTTTGACAAGAGGGTAAAAATGTGTCTGAAAAAAAATCCTTGTAGGTAAAGTGAAAATATTTTCAACTTTTAATCCTGATATTTCTTCTTGCGACAGCTGAAGAAGATCACACAGGGTGCGATTTGCAAAAAGAAGCTTGCCGTCATCCGAAAAGCCGAATATTCCACATGGTGAATTTTCAAACAGGAAGTCTGTCATACCATTACGGCAAGATATTCTTTTATCAGACCAATGGTTTCTTCTGGTTCGCTCATATGCGGACAATGTCCTTTTGCATTCATTACTCTTAATTGGCTTCCAGGTAGGTGTTTATGCAAATATTCACCAACTACATTTGGCGCAATAATATCTTCTGAACACTGGAGTATCAGTGACGGGGTTTTTAATTTGGAAAGATCATTTCTGTTATCTGAAAAAAATGTTGCCTTCGCAAACTGTCCTGCGATAACCGGATCGGTACTACAGAAACTTTCCGTAAGCTCTTTTCCAAGTTCAGGTCTTTCGGGGTTCGCCATAATATTCGGAGCAAGAAAATTAGCCCAGCCGATGTAATTCTTTTCCATGGTTTCCAAAAGGCCTTCAATATCCCTATGTTCAAATCCTCCCACATATCCGTCTTTATTAATATAGCACGGGGATGGACCTACCATTATGATCTGGCTGAAATATTCAGGCTTTTCTACCGCAGCCAGGAGTCCAATCATACTGCTGACTGAATGACCAACAAAAATCGCATCCTGAACGCCAAGTGCATCACATATATCAAGCACATCCTGCGCATAACCGTTTAAGGAAGCATATTTTTCAGCATGATAACTTGCTATATCAGATTTTCCGGCGCCCACATAATCAAATAGAATTATCAGGTAATCGTCTTGAAAAGCGGGCGTTATAAAACGCCACATATTCTGGTCGCAACCGAAACCATGCGCAAAAATCATCGGTTGACTACCTTTACCGGAAATTTTCACATTGTTGCGGGTAAGAATTTTTTCTTTCATAAATTGATCAATATAGTTAGGGAAGATAAAGGTAGGAGACCTGTTTGAATCCTGACTCAATTTTCAATTTTACTCCAAGTCATATACCTCATTATGAAAAGATATATTCTATCATCTCTGTTTCTGCTGCCTATAATTTTTGCCAGGTCTCAAACCACCGGCCTGGAGCACATAGCAGTGTATGTAAACAACCTGGAAGTCAGTACGAAATTTTATAAAAATATTCTTCAGCTGGATACCATACCTGAACCCTTTCATGATGGCAGGCATACCTGGTTTTCCATTGGAGGAAAAAGTCAGCTTCATTTAATCAGCGGCGCCGCTAAGGATATTGTTCATGACAAAAACAGTCATCTCTGTTTCCGGACTACTTCCATGGATGCATTTATCTCGCGATTGAAGGGCGCCGGTGTAACGTATGAAGACTGGCCTGGCAACAAGCAAAGTGTAAATACTCGGCCAGATGGTGTAAAACAGATCTATTTTAAGGATCCTGATGGATGGTGGATTGAGATCAACGACGCTAAATAAGGCTAACAGGATTAGGAGTGAAATAGATTTTAATTCTATACTTTTTTCTTTAACTATTATTGATTCTCGTGTTCTTCTTTGAGCTAAGAGCATAAAAGAGTAAAGGGGCATCAGCATTCTCCATTACTCTTTTTTCTTTTTTCTTTAGGTATTATTCCTAACTCATGAGAATTAAGAGCATAAAAAGGGAAAGATATTCCAGTCCTTAGTCTTAACTCTTTTATCCTCTTAGCTCCTTTTCTCTTTTCTCCTCTTAGCCCCTTTTTCTCTTTTATCTCTTAGCCCTATCTTTGCTCGCCCTTAACTATCGGGATATGAAGTTTTATAACTGGTTGATAAGATACCGCCTCTATGTTGGGATCATCATGATCGTTGCAGGAATTGCATTAAACCTAACGATCAGTGGTTTCTGGCCAGTGTTTCCACTTTACCTGGTTGGACTTATCCTGATCGCCGGACATTTCTTTTTTGGTCCGCTCCGTCTTATCCAGGAACACCTTGAAAGTGGAAACACGGATGAAGCAGAAAAAGTGATCAACTCAATCCGATTTCCAAACCTTCTCTATAAACCCATCCGTTCTGTTTTTTATACACTGAAAGGAAATCTTGCCATGATGAAGCAGGATTTTGAGAGCGCTGAAAAAAATATGAAAAAGGGACTCGACCTGGGAATGCCAATGAAAGAAGCGGAAGGAGCCAGTTTGCTTCAAATGGGAATGCTTGCAATGCAGAAAAATGATCTCAGGCAGGCAGAGAGTTATATCCGTTCAGCATTACGTAAAGGACTTCCAGATAAAGAGAACCACGCTGCCGCTTACCTCCAGATGTGCAGTCTCATGATGAATAAAAGAGAGTTCCGCGCTGCAAAAGATTTTTTCAGAAAAGCCAAAGCACTCAAACCAACCACGCCACAGATCGTTGACCAGATCAAACAAATCGAAAAATATATCTCAAGGATTCCCGGATGAGAATGTCACGTAGTCACAAAGACACTAAAAGTGACGAATGAATTGCAATTAATAGTTTACATAGGTGATTTTACATTTTAAGACAGGATGCTTGTCAGCAAGATTCAAATCGGAATTATCTTAATAACAGCATCGGTATTTATAGGTCCATAAATATGCGGAAACAATTCATTTACTGAAGGGGCCAATTCATATTTAAGTGGCGCCTGTAATTTATCTGTATCGATCACCAGCTTTACCAGGTTTATTTTACCTGAATAATATCTTTGCAGTACACCCTTCACCTGGTTTTCATTGCTGCAATGAATAAATCCTTCTGTTGCGAGCGAAGGAGCAATGTAAAAACCTTTTTGCTTAGCATTGTTCCATTCGGTTATTGTTGAGATGTGGTAAATGATAGACATGTTGCTGGTTGAACTGTGCTGGTTGCTAGGTGCTGGTTGCTGGGTACTGGGGTTCCAAAAGTAAAAACTTTAAGTTTACATTTTACTTAAATAGGACCCAGCTGGTTGCTCACAGCGCATAGCGAGCAGCGCGGAGCGAACCTCTCTCACTTAAATGCATACACCATACTCACCGATCCTCCCTTCAATCCCGGATGCGGAAGAAACAAGAATCTTTTTGATGCAGCTTTATAAATTCCATTCATTGTTTTTGCACTTAAAAATCCAATTGCGGCACCAGCCATCACATCTGATGCCCAGTGTTCATTACGATAGATCCTCGACACACCAACAAGCGAAGCCAGTCCATATGCAACATATGGAACCCACACATGGTTTTTATACAGTGTGGCAAAAATGGTTGCTGTGGTAAATGCATTTGATGTATGGGCGGAAGCAAAAGATTTGTTCACACCTGGTCCATGCCGCCAGTCAAATACATTATAAGGATCACCTGTATTCGGACGATGCCGTTGAAATGTCATTTTTACCTGTTCTGTTATGATACTGTTGATCACAAGTGCACCGCCCCATGTAATTACTGTTTGTTTTAATTTCTGATTCCTGCTTAAGAAAGCTACAAGGGACGTCGATACAAACGCTATCGCCTGCGTTCTTCCCAACCCGAAGTCGGACATGCCTGCAAAAAATGTATTGAAGGGAGCACTTTTAAGTTCCTGTGATTCATCCTGCACTTTTGAATCAATGTAACGGTAACAGAAATATGTGCCAATTGCATATCCGGATCCAATCATTACTTTTCCGGCCCACTTTTGTTTCTTAATTGTATGAGTTGATACCGAATCGGAAAATGAATTTTCAACCGTTTGTGTTTTGCCGGTGGCAGTAATAAAAAGAAGAATCCATAAAACAAAGCTTCCTGGCATAACAGGTATCCTGGTACCTGTTATAAACGCTCGATATTTCTGTCTGGTATCCACCAGAGTAATGATACAAGAAAAAACAGGATCCCGGAAATTACAGGATGAATAAATGCAGCAGGAATAGCAAGAGTATAAGCAACGGTGGAAACAATTCCTTTACCTGTTTGTTTTTTTAACGCGAGTTGCACCCCCTCATTTTCCGGGTGGCCCACCCGGATCCTGTGTAGCAGGATGTAATAAGCAATTCCACACAAATCTGCCAGGCCTGCATACAACGCAACCGTTGTACTGTTGAAATCATTTTCTCCCATCCATGCAGTACCAAATGGTATCAGTGATAGCCAGAAAAGAAGGTGCATGTTTGCCCAGATAATACTGCTGTCTACATGACCAACAGTATGAAGAAGGTGATGATGATTACCCCAATAAATTCCAATCAGAATAAAACTAAGCAGGTAACTTACAAAAACCGGCAGCAACGGTTGGAGGTCCTTAAGTTGTGTGCCATGGGGAATTTTTAATTCTAGAACCATGATCGTAATAATGATGGCAATTACACCATCGCTAAAAGCTTCCAGTCTTGTTTTGGTCATAAAATTTATTATCAGTGAATTCCCCTGTGTTTCACCATGCCCCCCTGAATATCGTTAATGCTGTGCTGAATGATAAATGCATCATGATCTATTTCGCGGATGAGGGTGAGCAGCTTTCCCACTTCAAGTCTCGTGACAACGGTAAATAAAATATCATTTTCATTGTGGCTGTTTCCTCTTTTCCCATAACCGCTTTTTCCGCCATAAACTGTAACACCCCGCTTCATATCAGAAATAATCAGTTCCCGGATTGCTGAACTATGCTCAGAAACTATAGTGACACCCGTGTATTCTTCCAGACCATATAAAAGAAAATCAATCGTCTTGGATGCAGCAAAATAAGTAAGGATGGAATAGGCTGCCGGATCAGGGCCAAGAAAAAAAGCTGCAGCAGCAAAAATGATCACATTCACGATCAGGATAACATCTGCCACTTTCAGAAAGCTTGTATTCCTGCTTACCAGTAATGCAGCGATTTCAGTACCATCAAGCACACCACCTGCCCTGATGGCCAGGCCGATTCCTAGCCCAATGAAAAATCCGCCAAATACAGCTGTCAGCACCTTGTCGTTTGTAACATCCGGGAATGGAACAAATGCAATGCAAAGCGACAAACCGAGGATGGCAATGCTGCTTTTCAATGCGAAACGAAAACCCATCTGGTAATAACCAAGAATGATAAAGGGAAGATTGAATAAGGGGATCAATAAAGACAAACGCCATCCAAATATATTATTGAAGAGCATTGAAACACCGGTAACACCCCCATCAATAAAATGGCTCGATAACAAATAACCTTTTATTCCAAAGGCTGCTGCTCCGATTGCCAGTACAATCAAAATATAGTTTCTGATTTCTTTAAGAACCGTTTTTCTCATGTATCATAAAAATACACTTCCTGTGGCGATGGAGTAACTTCGCTGACTATGGTCCATGGTCTATGGTCCATGATCTCATTACAAAACATTTCAATGAGCCATAAACCGAATTTATTCCTGAGCATTCTGAAAAACAGATGTACCCGTTGCAGGCGGGGAAAAATGTACAAGTATGATAATCCTTATGATCTCAGAAATTATATGAAGATGAATGAACGGTGCCCCGTGTGCGGACAACCACTGGATATGGAACCGGGATTTTATTACGGAAC
>JBJMLW010000153.1:0-3938 GCA_045805105.1 Flavisolibacter sp.
AAGCTGCGAGCTGTGAGCTGCGAGCTAAAAAAGCAACCTTTATCTAATTATAAATCTTAATATGGAACGATTTACCATTCACGATTCAAGATTGACGATTGACGATTGACGATTAACGTTTCACGCTATTAACTGTGTTTAAAAAAAATCTTTCCCCGCGGCAACTCTCAGCATTTACTGCATTGGTACTTTCCGTACCGATCAGTCTTGTCATTTATTTACTGAAATATGATTGGGTAGACAGTATGGTTGCCTTCGTACTCATTTTTGCAGGCAGCTACTTTTTATTACTAACGATCATCCAGAATTTTATTTACAGGAAGATCAAGCTGATTTATAAATTCATCAACCAGACAAAGGCCAGCAAGAAGGAAGAGATGTATTATAAATATATTCTTCCGCGCAAGAGTATAGATGAAGTTCGTGAGGATGTGGAAGACTGGGCCGAACAGCGCAGCCGTGAAATTGAACTGTTGAGAAACAATGAAACTTTCAGGAAAGAATTTTTGCAGAACCTTTCACATGAATTCAAAACACCTGTATTTGCAATCCAGGGATATGTGGATACACTGTTGCAGGGAGCCATGGAAAATCCGGAAGTGAACCGGCGTTTTCTTGAGAAGGCATCGAAGAATGTTGAAAGGCTGGTTAACCTGATACGTGATCTTGATGAAATATCACGGCTCGAAAGAGGGGAGATTAAATTATCGAAACAGCATTTTGTTGTCCAGGATGTAATTCGTGAAGTATTTGAAAGTCTTTCGTGGAAAGCTGAACAGAAAAGTATTTCTTTTTCGATCAAGAAAGGATGCGAGCAGCCGCTGGTGGTATTTGCTGACAAAGAAAAGATCCGCCAGGTAATTACCAACCTTGTTGATAATGCCATTAAATATGGTAAATATGGAGGAACAGCCGTTGCGAGTATGTACAATACTGACGACCGGAATATTCTTGTGGAGATCAGCGATGATGGGATGGGCATATCAGAAAAAAATCTTGACAGGGTATTTGAAAGATTCTATAGAACACCTGAAGGACGGGGAAGAGACATTACCGGAAGTGGGCTTGGACTATCCATTTGCAAACATATCATTGAAGCGCATGGACATTCGATTCATGTAAGGAGCAAGGAAAATATCGGGACTACCATTGGGTTTACACTGAATGTAAGAAAGGAAGTACCTGCTGAAAAAAACTGAACCTCCCGGATGGCAATGCTTCTCCAGGAGGCCCAGAATATATCTAAACCATCCGTAATCTCAACGGTTCGCACTTGCTACCACAGCTGTCTCTTTTTCTTTTGCATCTTCAATTGCTGCTGTGTAGGAAGCCATTGCTTTTGTATATGCAATTGCTTCATTCTTTGTAAGCGTTGTAATACTACCTTTTCCTTCGAAGTAATAATGGGTACCGATAAATCTTTTCACGTGTCCCCTGCTTTCCATCGGCAGGTATTGTTGCAGTGCCCAGAAGTTCCGGCTGCCTGCTTTGCGGATGGCTTTGTTTACAACACCCGGACCACCATTGTAGGCTGCAATTACCAGGAGCCAGTCGCCATATTCGGCATAAAGATCTCTGAGGTACTTCGCAGCAGCTACAGTGCTTTTGTAAACATGGGTACGTTCATCATTCTTTTTGCTGACTTTCAATCCCAGTTCACGTGCTGTAACAGGCATTAGCTGCCACATTCCTTTTGCACCGACTCTTGAAACTGCTGTTGTTTTCAGTTCTGATTCAATTACTGCCAGGTACTTCAATTCAACAGGAAGGTGATACTTTGTAAAAACAGTATCAATCAGTGTGAAGTAAGACTTGCTACGCTTTTTTACAATAGTAAGTGATTCATCTTCTCTTTTAAGGAAGCTTTGCACATACTTTGTTGCGTGTTTGTTGAGACTTACAGTGGGAGCAATGGCCTTTTTTTCAGGCGTTTCTGAATAGACCTCAATTGCAGTAGCTTCAACAGGTTCAACCCCGAGGCTGTCTGTTGTGCGGATCACTTCCTGCAGGTTCATTAAGCCTGCTTCATGTGAGTGGACCAGAGGTTCACCTTTTACTGCTGAAATGTTTGGCATCAGCAATAAAAAGCCATAACCAAAGAATCCTTTTTTTACTAAGTTTTTTTTCAACATTGTTCATCGTTTTTAGGTGAAACAATGCCGACCCTTAGATTTGGATTATTGTGAATTAATCAATGGGATACTGCAAAATCTTTCATAAGAGTATTGGAAAAGTTTTCATACATATGGTCTTCCGGGGGACGGACAAATTGGTTCTTCAATGTTCCGGAGACTGCGTGGTTTTCAATAGTATGAACGAGTACAAACCTAATATCCATATGAGGGATTTCATAGGGATTTGCACCATGAAAATCTACCCATCATACATAAACGCATAGGTTTCAGCATATGCGATACACGTGAGCAGATGCTGAAAATGTGACAGAAACCATGTCAGTTATGAGAGATAGTTTTTATATGGATAAAGCTGGCATAAGCCCCCTGTCTCCCGAAGCGGAACTTAGATCTCTCAGTTCTTTCTCTTACATTTTACAGGATAACAGTAATGCAATGAAAACTGAAGAAAGACGGATGATTATGAAGGTTTTGATTTATTATGATTTGCTGTGTTCATCATAATCATCATAAGAATTAGCGGGTTTCACCTTTCACGTTTGACGTTTCACGTTTCACCACTACTCTCAGCATGGATGGAAGCACAATCAGCAGCAATGGTAATGCAACAATGAATCCCCCGATAACAGCGATCGCCAGTGGCTGGTGTAATTCGGCACCTGTTCCGATACCAAGTGCAAGGGGCATCAGTGCGATGATGGCACCCAATGCAGTCATTAATTTCGGACGAAGTCGTGTTGAAATCGAATACACCATGGATTCATCAACATTATTGTTCTGACGAAATGATTCCCTGAACTGGAGATAGGTAAATATGGCATTCTCTCCAATGATTCCAACGATCATGATCAGGCCTGTATAACTTCCCACATTCAAAGGAGTATTTGTAATAAACAACGCAAGATAACTTCCGGCTATACCAAGAACAGCAATCACCAGGATGACGAGTGCAACAAAGAAATTTCTGAAAAGAAAAAGGATCACGCCAAAAACCAGAAGACTGGAAGTAATCAGAATCATCAGTAATTCATGGAACGACTGCTGCTGTTCTGCATAAGCGCCACCGTATTCGATATGATAACCCTGTGGCAAAACAACCTGTGAAGAAACTTTCTGTTGAATTTCTTTCATGGTACTCCCGAGGTCGCGGTTTTCAAGACGGCCGGTGACAACACCCATTGATTGAAGGTTTTCCCTTTCAATTTCTGCGTCTCCTTCATTTGCATGAATCGTTGCGAGGGAAGTGATGGGTACCCGTCTTCCGGATGAAAGAAAAATCTGCAGCTTCTTCAATCCTTCAATACTCTGAACATTGCTACCGGGATACATCATTCTTATATTCGAAAGCTGTTCCTTTTCAAGGATACTTCCGACAGGTGTACCCTGGAGTGCCAGTTGAACCTGAGATTGTAACGACTGTGGTGTAATACCATATTGAGCCAACGCAGTATTATTAGGAATGATGCTCACCGATGGTCCTGATATTACGATACCATTGAAAATATCTGCAGCGCCTTCAATTCCTTCAACCAGTTCACCAACCTGTTCTGATAACTGGTGAAGACGGGTGATATTATCTCCATAAATTTTTATTTCTATCGGCTGAACGGATGCCATAAGATCGCCAAGCATATCACCAATTACCTGTCCGAAATCTATTTGTAATGCAGGTTGCGTAGATTCAACCTTTTGCCTGATTTCGGAAATCACTTCCTCACTTGATCTGTCACGATCTTTTTTCAGTTGTATCAGGTAATCGCCGGAATTGGGTTCAGTAATGAAAAAACCCATTTGTGTTCCTGT
>JBJMLW010000154.1:0-6235 GCA_045805105.1 Flavisolibacter sp.
ACCAGGCACGCCAGATTGTTGACCGCATGGTAAAAGCGACAGACAGTTACCTCAACTTCAAGCCTGTGTCGGTAACCCAAAAACAACTAACGCCGGTAAGCGGAAATAAACATGACTATATGAGCCAGGCTCCGTATTTCTGGTACGACAGTTCAAAACCAAATGGACTTCCTTATCTGCGAAAAGATGGCGTACGGAATCCTGAGATCAATAAAATCACAGATCATAAAAATATGGGTGACCTTGAAAATGCCGTGAAGAGTCTAGCCCTTGGGTGGTATTTTACAGGTAATGAAAAATATGCAGCAAAAGCAGCATCCTTGTTACGCACGTGGTTTTTTGATGAAGCCACACGAATGAATCCAAATCTTGAATATGCGCAGGGAATACCAGGCATCAACAACGGAAGAGGAATTGGCATCATTGAATCAAGATCACTTACAGGAATAGCGGATGCAGCAGGGCTTTTATCCGGATCCATATCTTGGACTACAGCTGATACTAAAAAACTAAAGGACTGGTACAGTCAATACCTCGATTGGATGCTGAACAGTAAAAATGGAAAAGATGAACACGCAGCAAAAAATAATCATGGTACCTGGTATTTTGTACAGGCCATGCACTTTGCTCTTTTTACAGGCAACCAGAAGAAAGCCCTTCAGCTGGCGGATGAAGCGAGGCAACGTCTGGATAGCCAGCTTGCAAGTGATGGACGACAGCCACTTGAACTCGAAAGAACAAAAGCACTTGGATATAGTACAATGAATTTGCGTGGCTGGTTTGAAGCCGCTACTCTGGCAAACCAGCTTGGTGTTGATCTCTGGAATTACAAAACATCAAAAGGTGCATCGCTTAAAACGGCTTTTGACTGGCTGCTGCCATATGCCGTGGGTGAAAAGGAATTTACTTACCAGCAGATTGAAAAATATAATACAATGGAACTTTATCCGCTACTATTGCAGGCAGCTGATAAATATCATGATGAACGTTACCTTGTTTATTTCCGCGATAAAATAAAAGGGACAGATCCGATGTATGATTTGCTGTATGCGAGATGATGTGGTGACGATGGCGTGAAAGGTGAAACGTGAGACGTGAAACGTAAAACGTGAAACCGGCAGACAGGCGTGAAACGATGAACTAACGCGATCCCGATTTCATCGGGACGCAAGGGATACGCCAGGGGCGCAATTAATTGCATTCATCTTTTGCGTCCTGTGCGAAACCTTTGCGTCGCGCAACGCGGGATGGCGTTCCAAAAAATGGCCGGTTCCACATGAGCATCGCAAAAATATAACTCCCTGAATCTATTACAATCCATAAAATCTTTTACCAGATTAGTTGACATCTACAGGGATCACAGTCTACAAATGATGACATTATCATCAACCGTTTCCATAAACATGTCACGCCTTCTTAATATTCAGAAATCTTCTGTGGACTGCCGACTGTGGTCTGTGGACTCTTGACCTCTCACAGTCTCGACTTGGCGAAATCATCCGCCATCCTATTCATATCATCAGCAGTGATTGTTTTTCCGGAGGCAATGAGTATTCGGTAACGAAAATTTACAGATGAATGCGGTTTGAGTTTGAAATCAAGTTCCTCTTTTCCGTTACTGAATATTTTTCTGCCGAGCGGATTAATGGCAAATAGTCCATAGCCCCGTGCATGCCAGTACCCGGGATACCCGATATTTTTTGGATGATCAAACATGCCGATGGTGATCTGCTCTCCATCTTTTTTTCCCTGCAGCATCGCCCACCTTCCTTTTGTTCCCCACACGGAATCACCTTTCTTTCCTTCACTGCTTGTATACATCCCGGTTACACCATCATTGTTTGTTGATTTTGGAACGGTTGTCTTGTTGCCGTGAACATCAACAAAAACATCTGCCTGGTCTGAAGGCATTTCCAGTTCTCTTGCTACCCTAATGGCAAAGAAGCCATCTTTCACGTCGTTGAATTCTACAGGAATGGCTAATGAAGAAAGAACCGTATTCCTGTCGATAAAAAAATTATTGTCCTTTACCGAAAAAACATAAACGGTTGTTTCTTTTAAAATCTCGACACTGTCAGGCCTTTGCCATTTCGCGGATACCACAAGCGTAGCCATATCACCATTGGCTTTTTCTGCCAGCACCTGTTCGTGACGGATAGTTCCATACAGGTTTCGTTTTTCTACTGCGATGTCTGTTGAATTATTCCAGAAGTCGAGACCATTTACCGATTCATAATTCATCCATATACCGGTATGATGCGGATGATCTGTACGTTCGCCTGGTCTTGGATTTAATGGATACCCACGTGTTACAGTAATGCCATCTGTTGTATTTACCGGATATAGAAATGGCTTCCTGACAGAGTCGTAATAACAATATGCCGTCAAAAGTTTTCCGTTGTACAGAATGTCGATTTGCTTATCTGCTTTTCGTTCAACGAACTGGAAACCTTTACCCTTCTGTGCATAAATAATGGTAGCAGAAGTAAGAGTGAGGAAAAGAAATAAAAGTTTCATGATAATTAATATTTGAACACCTTGCCACCTGCCATCACCTGTTGTGTCTTTTCATCGAAGGTTGCTTTTTGTCCTGTTCTTACTGCAGCATTTGTCATAATGCAGGCAATGGAATGATTGTAACCTGCTTCCACCGGCGCATTCGGTTGTTTGCGGCTACGCACGCATTCCATCCAGTTTCGCATGTGCGCGCTCGTTAGAGCATCCCCGCCTGTGTTGGCCGAAGCAACCACTTCCACTTTTTCTGATACCAGGTCGATCGTAGGCAAAAGATTGGCCTTCATTCCCATGGCAGCAGCCATCTTTTCATTTAATCCTCCAGCAGGTGAAACCCTGTTGGTGATGAGGTTCAATTCACCACCATTTGAATAATATAATTCTGAAGGATGCTCATCTCCATTGTGCATGCGTGAAGAAAAAACTACCTGGAAGCCGGACGATGGATCATTGAGCGGACCATAATCAAAAACTGCAGTTGTTGTATCCCAGTTTTTACGTCCATCCTTCCACATATATATACCACCATTGGCAGTTACACTTCGTGGATGCGGAAGACCGGTAAACCAGTGCACCGTATCAATCTGGTGCGACATCCACTGACCAGGCATACCAGATGAATAAGGCCAGAACAACCTGTATTCAAGATATTTTCTTGGATCCCATGGTTCATACGGACGGTTCATCAGGTAACGCTTCCAGTCTGTATCCTGTTCCCTTATTGATTTTACAAGGTCAGGCCTTCTCCATCTGCCGGGTTGATTCACGTTCCATGTGAGTTCAACCATTGTAACTGGTCCGAATTTTCCCTGCCTGATAAAATCAGCAGCTGCTTTATAATTGGGCCCGCTGCGTCGCTGCGAACCGATCTGGATGATCCTGTCGGATGCCTTAACTGCTTTCAATGCTGCAATGGCATCGTCCATTGTTTCCGCAAAAGGTTTTTCTACATAAGCATCCCTCCCGGCTTTCACTGCTTCAATAGCATGCAATGCATGCTGAAAATCCGCAGTGCTGATGGTTACTGCATCAACATCCTTGTTCTTGTATAACTCTTCATTGTTTACATGTGCTTTGATGTCATGACCGAATTTTTCCTGGAGAAATGCTTTCCCTTCTTCTCTTCTTACTTTCCAGATATCTGATACCGCAACTATATCAAAATTCAGTTTCTTGTAATGGTTCATAAAAGCAGGAACGTGCGAGCTCCTGAAGCGGTCGGAAAAACCGACTACGCCAACACCAACTCTGTCGTTCGCTCCTATAATTCTTCCATAGCTCTTCGCTGAAAAACCTAAAGCGCCCATGTACGTCCCGGCTGCTGCGATAGAAGTGTTTTTAATGAATTTCCTTCTGCTTGACATTTGATTTATAATTTAATTTTTAACCATGGTTCTACAATTGAGATAGCCACAAAGTCACAAAGGCACAAAGAAGCACAAAGAGCTACTTTTGCATCTACATACAACATTTAACATTTAACATTCAACATAATTTTTTTATTTAAGTTCTTTTATCTTTATACTCCGGAACGCCACTTCATTTCCGTGATCCTGCAGAAGTATATGTCCTTTCGGTGCTTCACCAAAATTCTTCCACACAACGTATTTACTAATAGCCACGAGGTCGCGGAATTCCTTTGATCCACGAACATACTCCAGCACCTTAACACCATTGAGATAATGTTCAACACGGTTGTCGGGGTATACGATGATGCGGCCGAAGTTCCAGGCACCGATCGGACGAATAAATCTTTTTTGCTTGTCTGCTTTTATAAGATCATACAAGGAAGCGAGTGTACGGTCGCCATCCCTGCCAAGTTTTGCATCAGGGTGAAGAGAATCATCGAGCACCTGGTATTCAAGTCCGATAGCTGAACCCTGGCTGTCTTCCTTCAGTGTTACAAAATATTTTACACCACTGTTGGCACCTGGTGTAAGCCTGAATTCAAATGAAAGGTCAAATGCAGAAAATTGCTGAAGCGTTACAATGTCTCCTCCATTAGTTGATTCCTTTCCTTCGGCAGGCATCACACTAATAATTCCATGACCCACCTGCCATCCTTTTGAAGGGAAGGATTCACTGCGTGCACTTTTCCATCCTTTGGATGTTTTACCATCAAATAAAAGTTTCCATCCATTACTCACTTCATAGGATGTTAAGGTATTGGGAACAAAATTGGCAACATAAATATTTTTAGGAAACGGTGACGGGTGTAAATTTTTTGTTGTGATTTTTATGTTTTTGAAATAAACTTTTTTGCCTTCATGGTCCTTTGAATTGATGGCATGAACCTGCAAACCAATAAAGCCTTTTGCATCAAGTGTATCTACCACATAAGCTGTGGCCACGCCATTCACCCATGTTTTCATTTCCCGTCCTATGCATTCAACCTTGAAATGATTAAAAACATCAGGCTTATATACATTCTGTGCTTTTGCATTCAGTTGCATCGGGTACAGCCATTCTCTCCGGCCTTCATCATAAATTCCACCGGTCCACTTGCG
This sequence comes from Flavisolibacter sp., assembly GCA_045805105.1. Classification (GTDB taxonomy): domain Bacteria; phylum Bacteroidota; class Bacteroidia; order Chitinophagales; family Chitinophagaceae; genus Flavisolibacter. Next base: position 5,022 of record JBJMLW010000154.1, read on the forward strand.
CGGTGAAGGATCTACTTCACACTGGCGACCATAAACTTTACCAACACCTTTATTTCCGGATGGATCAAAGTGGCTCCTTGTCTGAATACCGGAGTTGCCTTCATTATCCTCTACCTTGATGTCCACTTCAAGAATAAAATCGCCATACTCTTTTTCGGTTACTAAAAATGTATTTGTTGTATTCATGACGGTTGTTCCGACGATCATGCCATCTTCCACTGAAAACTTTGCACTGCCTCCCCTGCTTACCCATCCGGTAAGGTCTTTGCCATTGAAAAGATTGGTGGATGTTGAAGAAGTTTGCGCTATTGAATGCAATGAAGCAAATAAAAGTACTAAAGGAAAAAATTTATATTTCATATGCCAGCGTGTTTGTTAAGGTAGGAATTTATGTTGATAACAGCATTAAAACCAAATCATAATGATAGAAGAAAAATAATCAATATTCAATTTTCAATAAGCAATGTACAAGTGTGCGTCCCGATATTCATTTAAGCTTATGATTCATTATAAGACAACATCTGTAATCACTATCTAAACCACTTTTGGCAACTTCCAGCCATTGTAATATTCGGGTATAACAAATTTTTCTGCAGCGGTTTCATCAAATTGATTTTTTGCAGGATTCCAGTTGATTTTTTCACCACTACGCAAAGCGATATTGCCCATGTGGGCATTCATGGCAACACGTACGCCTGCTTCAATAGGACAATTAAGGTTTTCTTTTTTTCGGCTTCGCACCGCTTCAATGAAATTTGCTGTGTGCAGGTCAATGCCACGATCTGTTGAAGGCTGCCACGAAATGGTTTCCATCTTAGGCTGATCATTATTTTTGTCTGCACGAACTTCCCACCCGTTCCTGCTTAGAAGCAATGTTCCATTTTCACCGATAAATGCCATGCCATGCTGCATTCCATAATTGCCAATACCAGTAGCAAGATTGTGTTCCCATGTCATATTGAAGTTTCCAAAATCATATACCGCTGTAAATACATCCGGTGTTTCGCGTGCATCATGAGGGAAAACATATTTTCCACCATTTGCAATAATTGATTTAGGAAGAGCTGCCTTCATGCCCATCAGCACCATATCAATCAGGTGTACGCCCCAGTCTGTCATTAACCCTCCGGCATAATCCCAGAACCAGCGGAATTCATAATGAAAACGGTTTTTATTAAAAGGCCTTTCTTTTGCAGGACCCAGCCACATTTTAT
>JBJMLW010000155.1:0-3675 GCA_045805105.1 Flavisolibacter sp.
TTAGCATCAATTATGCAGTTAGCGCAACAAATTTTATTTATTCTTCTTGTCGCCGCGGCTATATGGCTGTTCGTGCGAAAGGTCCGTTTCATAAGTAGAAATATAAAACTTGGCTGTAGTGAAGAATTTGAGCCGGATCCTCAACGCTGGAAGAACGTGCTGCTGATTGCTTTTGGGCAGAAAAGAATGTTTGATAAGCCACTTGTAGCCTTCCTGCATCTTGCTGTGTATGTGGGATTTGTTATTATTAATATAGAGATCGTAGAGATCATATTAGATGGAATATTTGGAACCCATCGCCTTTTTGCCCCTTATCTTGGAGGCGCTTATACATTTGTGATTAACTTTTTTGAGATTCTGGCATTTCTCGTACTCACCGCCTGTATCATTTTTCTTCTTCGCAGGAATGCAGTTCGTGTACCGCGTTTGAATATGCGTGAATTAAATGGCTGGCCGCGAAGTGATGCCAATTATATTCTATGTTTTGAGATCGTTCTGATGACTCTTTTCCTAACCATGAACGCAGCCGACAAGGCTTTACAGATTCGCGGCTACGGACATTACGGTGCCGTTCAAACAGCTGATTTCTGGGTTTCCGGTATCATTACTCCTTTATTCGGACAACTTAGCACAGGATCCCTTGTAGCAGTTGAACGTATCTGCTGGTGGTTGCATATAACAGGAATCTTCATTTTTCTGAATTATCTGCCTTACTCAAAACATCTTCATATCATTCTGTCTTTTCCCAATACTTATTATGCAAGGTTACAACCTCAGGGCAAGATGCAGAATATGCCTGAAATACAAAAAGAAGTTTTGTATGCCATGCAGCCGGAGACTATTCCTGCAGACGGAAGCCAGGATGAACATAAGCGATTTGGCGCAAAAGATGTTTTTGACCTGAGCTGGAAAAACCTGATGGATGCTTATACCTGTACAGAATGCGGTCGCTGTACAGCTGCCTGTCCTGCTAATAACACAGGTAAAGTTCTTTCACCCCGCAAGATCATGATGGATACACGTGACAGGATGGAAGTAATCGGTAATAACATGGATAAAAATGGATCCTTTACTGATGACGGCAAAACTTTACTGCATGACTACATTACCACGGAAGAACTTTGGGCCTGCACCAGTTGCCAGGCTTGCGTTCAGGCATGCCCGGTATTGATCAATCCTCTTCATATCATCAACCAATTGAAACGCTACCTGTCATTGGAAGAAAGCAATCAGCCCCAGGAATGGAATGGGATGTACAGCAACGTTGAAAATAATTTTGCACCCTGGAAATTCAGTCCGGATGATCGGGATAAGTGGGCGGAAGAGATGAATAATGAACAGCCTTTATAATGATTCTCCTACAAAATCCCTTAATCCCCGACATCTAGGTTCTAAGGGAAAAATCCTAAAATTCGATTATCCGTGGCAGATAATTTGCAATTACAGAAGTCCGTGATTATCTTGTCCCCGATCCAAACCACTGAAAACAAACCCAACCCCCTATGAACTTTTTAAGAAAAATCATTGAAGTATCTGTAATGAAGCCTTCGATTTCAGACCCGAACCGAACTAAACTGGGAATCAGTCATAAAGAATGGGTTGACTTTTTTCTTGTAATGGTCATCTGCGTTATGATTGTGGTTTATAAAATTCATAAAACCGCATAATTAAATAACTAAAGCCGGTCTGTGACCGGCTTTTTAATTCATTCCTATATTGGCTTGAGTCATCCTATATCTCATCTGCACTGGGACCATACATTCCCGGTACAGGAATATCCAGCAATCTTAGATATACTGACAGCTGTCCCCTGTGATGGACCAGATGTTTGATAGCCATAGCCCGGATCACAGATACTTTCGGCATTGTAAATAAAACAGTCTCCCCTCTTCGTAAAGTCCAGTTCTCTTTCAGATTTTCATCACTTACACCCTTCAACGCGTCTAATGCCTGTTGTACCTTTTGATCTAATAGTTGCACTAATTCTTCCGTACTTTTTACTTCAGTGGGCTTGTAATTCATTTTGTCCAGGTCTAATTCAGATGAATTAATGGTCATACTGATCCAGCCGGGCAATTCAGCAATGTGTACCGCCAAATGACCAAGCGGTGTTGATTTTTCATGAGGTTTCCATCCAAAGTGATCGAATGGAACTCTTTCCAGTATTTTCCTGGTAAATGCTGCATCATTTTGCAACTCGGGTATCAAAGTTTGATTGATCATTTTACTTATTTTAATTGCGCCTGTTAAACCCTTCCAATTTCTTTTCAAATTTTTTCGTCATTTCTTCCGGCTGTTCCAGGTTGTGTTGCGCATCTTTCTTCTTTATAATTTTATAAAGCTGAATGATAGCAGTTATTGTAAAAATGCCACAGATCACCCAACTCAGAATATTCTGGTTGTCACTTATTTTATCTGCGATCAGTTTCCCCCCAAAAATAAAAACACAGTTGCCCGCTAAAGTGCCCAATCCAATTCCCAAAATATATAAATTATAAAAGCTGCTTTTGGGAATCAATACATTTTTGGTAAACAAAACGGTGCTCCATCCAAACCAAAATGGTATCTGAACCGGGTTGACAGCACTCATGATCAAACCTAGCAGGTATTTATTGATGTTACTGCTTAAAATAATATTCTTATGCATTTTTGGATGCGTGGCTGCATAAAAGCTGGAAATAGCTAGTGCAACAACTATGACCAAAGTCACCCACTCGAGGGCCTTGAATATTTTCTCCTGTTTTCTGACCCAATCCATTGCGATCAATGAAAGGCGTACGTATACCATTTCTGCAGTAAGTGAACCCAATGAAAATAAGATAGCAGGCTCTACCCCATCACTGATCGAAATCTGCATTGCCGCAATATTCAATGTTCCCAAAGGAAGTGATCCCAGAAAACTGATGAACAGGCCCATCAAAAAAACACGCATTAACTTAGGCATGCAAGGTTTTTAATTCCCCCGAAAATATTGATTTAGTTCTAAATGAGTATTTCGGTATCATACTGTTCCAGTACAGCTAAATGTTTTTTTGCAGCCCTTAAAAACTTCCAGCCTTTTTTAAAAGACCAGTAAGGGCAACCATGGCGATGGTTGTACCTGGATATTTCAAAAAGTACTTTCCAATGGTGTAAAAACACTTTATAGGCATCCAGCAATGAAAAGCCTGCATTGTATACATGATTTGGCTCAGCACCGCTTCCGTTGAACTCAAGAATAGTGAAGTTCCTTCCTCTTTTCAGATCTTCTATCGAATTGCATTTTATATCATAGCGGCCATAATAGAAAGAAGCGCTTTTGCTGATCTCATCAAACAACTTCAGCAGATCATGATCAATTAAATGGTGAAGGTTTGTAAACTTTGCCCCTCTATTCAAATTGGCAGCATAAGTAAGAATATAACGTTCTCCGATTGGTATAACTCTTTTCAGATTTCCCTCATGTTTGACCCGCATTTCTTCCTGCCGGTGCCTGGCTTTTGGGTGAGCCAGGATCAGATCCCACAAAGTGCTTTGACCATCTCCGTATACATCCATTAATTCTTTCTGAATAAGCCCGGTAATTACTCCTTTTTCCTGATCCGGATAACGGTAATAAAACACACTAACTTCCAAAAGATATTCTACCAGATCCTGTACTATATAATCTATTGGATTTTTTGAATGATAAATAAA
>JBJMLW010000156.1:0-13028 GCA_045805105.1 Flavisolibacter sp.
ACGGCCAGTCCACCCATTACAGGAAGTAATGATGATTTCAGCAGCGGCCAGGGATGGTATTGTATTGCCGCTACGGTGAATCCTGCCAATCCGAATCAGGTTGTTGTAGGTGGACTGAATACTTACCGCAGTTCAAATGGCGGATCTAGCTGGAGCATTGTTGCACGATGGGTTGGTACTGTTTCACCTTATGTGCATGCAGACCAGCACTATGCTACCTGGAATGGAACACAGGTTCTAATTGCAAGTGATGGAGGAATATTTTATTCAAATGATGGAGGTGTTACATATGCTGACCGGAATGTGAACCTTCGCATCAAACAATTTTATTCAGTAGCTCTTCATCCAACGCTAACTAATTATATGATTGGTGGTGCACAGGATAATGGTATGCACCAATTGAACAGTGTAGGCCTTGGAAGCAGTGTTGAAGTAATTGGTGGAGACGGCGCATTTTCTCATATCGACCAGAACGAACCCCAGTACCAGTTTGGATCGTATGTATACAATCAATACAGGAGAAGTACGGATGGTGGCGCTACCTGGGGATCAGTAAATCATTCCGCGAGTAGTGGACAATTTATCAATCCAACAGACTATGACGATTATAACAACAGGCTGTATGCTGCAGGAAATGCAGGTACTTATGTAAGATGGAATAATCCTCAAAGTGGTAACTCCTTTTCTATCGTGTCGGTAGGTGCATTTAATAATGCCCTTGTAAGTCATGTAATGGTATCCCCTCATGCACTGAACCGTGTTTACTTCGGTACAGATGGCGGAAGAATTCTCAAAGTTGATAATGCCGACCTTCCAACACCTCTTGTAACAAATATAACCGGGTCGGGAATGAATACCTCTACCGTTTCCTGTGTGGCAGTAGGATCAACAGATAACAATCTGATGGCTACATTTTCCAACTATGGAGCGCAGCACGTTTGGGTTACGTCTACTGGCGGGGGTGCAGCCGGTTGGACCAATATCACAGGTACAGGATTACCGGATATTCCTGTGAGATGGGCCATGTTTTATCCTGGAGATGATACCAGGGCAATTATTGCTACTGAAATGGGAATTTATGAAACGGCTTTGATTAATGGAAGTTCTACAGTTTGGACGCAAAACAGTTCTTTCCCTATCGTACGTACTGATATGTTACAGTATCGGCCGCTGGATGGAATTGTAGCTGCGGCTACACATGGCCGTGGTATATGGACAACAGGAATTCCAGTATTCTCAACTAACGTTCAATTTGCTTCCTCAGAAGCAACCGTTACAGAATCAACTTCAGTTACATCAGGTTGTACAGGGTATCGTGATTATACAGTTTACATGAGTATTAACCGCCCGCCCGCCGGAGACGCTATTGCTACTCTTTCCGTTTCGGCAGGAAGCGGAATACAGGGCATAGATTATGATTTTACCACAAATGGAAATTTTGTATCGCCATCCAATACGATTACTTTTCCAACTGGATCTATTGCACTTCAGCCAGTAACAATCCGGATTTATGATGATGCGAATACAGAAGCGGATGAAACATTTTCTCTTTCATATACTCTTAGTGGTACAACAGATGCTGTCCGCGGAACAGAGAGCCAGACGTTTACATGTACATTAAAGGATAATGACCTTCCGCCCAGTTTAACCGGGGCAACAGGTGATTACACTATTGGAACCTACATGACGAGTCTGTCGAATGCGACAGCTTTTAGAAGCAATCAGGCGAAACATCGCCTGCAAGTTTTGTATCGTGCATCAGAAATAACAACAGCTGGCGGCGGTCCGGGTTCAATAACATCAATGACGCTTCGTGTTGCTACGAAAAACAGTACAAAACCATTTTCCAATTTCACCATTTCAATGGGAACAACAGCTGCCACTGATGTCACAGGTGGTTTTACAGCCTCGCCGCTTACACAGGTTTATACATCTAATTATTCCAGTATTCCCGGTGATAATGTTTTCTCGTTTGGAATTGGTGCAGGAAGCAGTTCTTCATTTGTATGGGATGGAGTATCCAACATTGTTATCCAGTATTGTTTCGACAATACTGCTTCAGGAGCTGAAGCTTTAGCGGATGTAATGGAAGGAAGCAATCCATTTGCCGTAGCCACATCCATCTTCTCAAACGGAGGTGCGGGAGCTGGTTGTTCACTTGTTGCAGCAAGCCAATCGGTGTCAAGACTGAATGCAACCTTCAGGATTGCCTCGGTAGGAAATACCGTTGAATCAGCATTAAATGCTACTAAAACGGTTTCATTGGCTTTAGGAAATGATGTGTATTATTATAATTCAAACGGAAAAATCATGGCCAGGATACGTGACCTCTCCGGATTTAATTATGGTTGTACCCAGATGTCGATAGATAGGGCAGGTACCGGCGCTACTGCATTTACAACAGCAACGAATACTTCATTCCTGACTGATAAAACGTTCCATGTTGTTCCAACTACGAATAATGCTGCGGGGCAGTATGAAATTACCCTGTACTATACAGCAGCAGAAAAAGCAGGTTGGGAAGCGGCAACTGGTAATTTATGGAGCAGCATTCGGGTTATAAAAGTGAAAAGCCAGATTTCGAATTACACACCGGCGACTCCAGCACCCGACGGACCCAATGCGATTGATGTTCTGGTGCCTGTACATGGAACATATGGTTCCGACTATACTCTTACCGCTACAGCCACGACAGGATTTTCAGGATTTGCTGCCGGTATTCCGTCACTGGCGCCATTGCCCGTAAACCTCACAACATTTAACGGACATCTTGAAAATAATAGCAAGACAATTCTTGATTGGGTTACAACAGGAGAACAGAATGCCAGGGATTTTGAAGTTGAAAAATCGAGTGATGGTATTAATTATTATAAAATTGGATCGGTACACGCATCAGGGACTACATCAGAAAGAAAAAATTATTCTTTCAGCGACGTTCAACTTAGCCCATCCAATTATTACCGCCTGCGCATCAATGATATTGACGGAAGAAATAAATTAAGCCAGATTGTTTTAATTCGTTCTTCCGGTGCGCGGCAAAACCTATGGGTTGTAAACAATCCGTTTAGAGATCATATTGATGTGAGACTTTCTCAGGAAGCCCGCCAGGTGAAATTTCAGCTTGTAAATACAACGGGGTCTATAGTAACAGAAAAACAGTTTACAAATATTACAGGGCAATTTACATGGCAGATACCGGCGTCTGTTAGCAAAGGAACCTATATACTGCGGGCGGTAGTTGACGGAAATTCATTTAGTCATAAAGTCATCCGGCAGTAATTGAAAAATTTATAATAAAGGCTGGTCATACACCAGCCTTTATTTTTAATATCATTAAATGAAAATAATTCATCTTGTCTTTATAATTTTTTCATTTTTATTTACTGCATGTAACCTGGAAAGAAAACTTGTCAAAAATTCTTATGCATATACTTCTATTCGCATGCCTGGAACTCTTGCTGTTGATCAAAATGGAAAGCCTATTCATAAAGGAGCAGATACATCAACTCTGATTTTTGTAGAAACCGCGCGTGAAGGGATTATATGGGAAAAGGCATGGATGGATAATAAAAGTTTCATTATTAACCCCGTTGCCATAAATAATATTCCTCTCGAATTAGGCCATAAAAAAACTACAGGTGAACCGGTAGTTCTCGCACCAGGAAAAGACAATCAATTTTGGCAGTTACTTTTAAAACCTTCAGATAACCCTGTAAGCACCGAATCTTTAAAAGAAGGTGAGATTTTACTCCAGGGCAGGTATAAAAACAAAAAATTTACTAAGAAAATTACAGATATCACAGAATTATTGAACCCTGATGCTCAATAATAAACGTGAGTTAGCAATCGTTAAAAATGTATTGTTTATCTTTTAGGACCATTGCATATTTTAAACGTCTTCATTCACGATTCAAGATTCACGATTCATGTCTATCATCTTCTCATCTCTTTGTACGCATTGATCAGTCCATTAGTTGATGAATCATGTGAACTAATATTATTTTCATTTTCAAGTTCAGGAAGAATCTTGTTCGCGAGTTGTTTTCCCAGTTCCACACCCCACTGATCAAAGCTGAATATATTCCAGATTACTCCCTGTACGAAGATTTTGTGTTCATACAGTGCTATCAGTTGGCCCAGTGAATGAGGCGTAATTTTTTTAAGGAGAAACGAATTAGTTGGCCGGTTGCCTGAAAACATTTTGTAAGGTGTGAGTGCAGCGACTTCTGCTTCATTTTTTCCGGATTTCAGTAATTCTTTTTCAACTTCGATTTCATCCTTGCCGTTCATCAATGCTTCTGTCTGTGCAAAGAAATTTGATAAAAGTATTAAATGGTGGTTCCCTATCGGGTTATGACTTTGAGCTGGTGCAATAAAATCGCAAGGGATACACCGCGTTCCCTGGTGAATCAGCTGGTAAAAAGCATGTTGACCATTAGTGCCTGGCTCTCCCCAGATAACAGGACCTGAATCGTAAGTAAGCAATTCTCCGTTTCTGTCTACACTTTTTCCGTTGCTTTCCATATTTCCCTGCTGGAAATAAGCAGCAAATCTGTGCATATACTGGTCGTAGGGAAGTATCGATTCTGTTTGAGCACCAAAGAAATTGGAATACCACAAACCTATCAGCGCCATCAGTACCGGAATATTTTTTTCATGTGATGTTTCACGGAAATGCTCATCTGTCTGAAATGCACCTTTTAAAAGGGATTCAAAATTTTCGTACCCGATTGTCAATGCAATAGATAATCCGATGGCGCTCCACAAAGAATATCTTCCTCCAACCCAATCCCAGAAGGCAAACATGTTCTGTTTGTCAATACCAAATGCGGTAACTTCTTTTTCATTTGTTGAAAGCGCTACAAAATGTTTGGCAACATGCTTTACGTCTTTTGCGGAATTAAGAAACCAGTCACGTGCTGTATGGGCATTTGTCATTGTTTCCTGCGTAGTAAATGTTTTTGATGCTATCAGGAAAAGTGTTTCTTCAGGATTAATTTTTTTAAGTGTTTCTGCAATATGTGTAGCATCAACATTCGAAACAAAAAAAGCAAAAATGTTTTCTTTCCAGTATGGTCGAAGGGCTTCAGTAACCATAAAGGGCCCCAGGTCGCTTCCGCCGATTCCGATGTTGACGATGTATTTTATTTTTTTTCCGGTATAACCTTTCCATTCTCCATTATGGACTTTATCAACAAAAGATTTCATCTGCTGTTGAACTTTCATAACATCCTCCATTACATTTTTACCGGCAGAAAAAACAGGCTTTCCGGAAAAGTTTCTCAATGCTATGTGGAGAACTGAGCGGTGTTCCGTTTCATTGATCAGGTCACCTTCAAACATTGCATCTATGGCATTTTTTAACTGGCATTCTTGCGAAAGTTGCAGTAAAAGCCGGACAGTTTCCTCGGTTATGATATTCTTTGAGAAATCAACTACCATATCATCAAATGTGAATGAAAATTTTTTAAACCTTTCAGTGTCCGCTTTAAAAAGGTCTTTCATTTCCACCTTTTTCATTTTGTTTGCATGCAGTTCCAGTTTTTTCCATGTTTCTGTGCCTGTCGGGTTGATCTTTGGAAACATCTTACAATTTTTTAATGGTTTCAATTGTTTTATCTATCATTTCAGGTGTGATGTCGAGGTGTGTTACAATCCTTACCTGTGAGGTAGAAATAGCATGTACCAGAATACCATGAGAACGGCATTGCGTTACAAACTGCTGTGCTGTATATGGTGAACTAACTGTAAAAATGATAATGTTAGTTTCCACAGGCATGATATCAGCAATAAAATTTTTCTCCTTTAATGCGCTGGCAATTCCGGTTGCATGATCATGGTCCTGTCGTAACCTGTTAATGTTGTAATTCAACGCATAAATTCCTGCAGCAGCCAGGTACCCCGCTTGTCTCATACCACCTCCAAAAACTTTCCTGACCCTTCTGGCTTTTTTAATAAAATCTTTTGAACCTAACAGGAGGCTTCCGACAGGACATCCAAGACTTTTGCTAAGACAAATGGAAATGCTGTGAAATATCTTTCCATATTCTTCCGGTTTTTGGTTTCTGGCAACGAGTGCGTTAAATAATCGCGCTCCATCAAGGTGTAAAATCAGATTATATTTGTTACACACAGACCGGATCTTTAAAATTTCTTCCATATCATAACAACTACCACCACCGCGGTTAGATGTGTTTTCAAGGCTAACCATACGGCTATGAGCTTTATGAACATCATCGGCGTTAATGCCTTCTTCTACCTGTTGGGCAGTAATCAGGCCACGGCTGCCTGCTAAAAGCTTAACGGAAGCACCCGAATTGGAAGCAATTCCACCTCCTTCATACTGATATATATGAGATGTTGTATCACAGATAACTTCATCACCCGGTTGGGTATGGCACCTGATGGCAATCTGGTTTGTCATGGTACCGGATGGACAAAAAACAGCTGCTTCCATCCCAAATATCCCAGCTGAAAAACTTTCCAATTCATTTATTGAAGGATCTTCCCCAAATACATCATCTCCCACAGGTGCGGCAAACATAGCATCAAGCATTTCACGCGTTGGCTTGGTCTGCGTATCTGATCTGTAATCAATCATCCTCAAATTTTTGTGCAATATCGTGAAACCTCGGTGAAGCTGCGAGGCACGAGCTGGGAGCTTGGGAGGTAAGCCAGCAACGAACGTTCAATGAAGCTTCCGCGGTAAAACCAGCTACCTAATACAGGATACCAGCATGCAACCTACCACTCATAATAAAAACTTCGAATCTGGTAACCTGGATCTGAACCGTGCGTCATAGGTATGTCATTCGCTTGCCGGTCATCCAAAAATATTACCGTTCATTATAAAACAATGTACTTTGCATTGTATAGTACTTACTTTTAGCTTGTAATGATTATAACCTAGTATTTTAAAAATAAATAAATGAAAAAAATTTTGACGCTATTCGTGATTGTTTTCTTCACTTTTACGGTGCAGGCCCAGACAAATCGGGCAACTGTTTCGGGTACAGTAACCGATGGAAGCCAGAAAACCATTGAATCAGCAACCATAGCATTGTTGAAGGCTTCCGATTCCTCCACAATCAAGTTTTCTGTAGCAGACCGTTCGGGCAAATACACATTTAATGATATTGCAGATGGCAGCTACCTTGTTTCCATTAGTGCAGTCGGACATCAGAAAGGCTTTTCAAAAATATTCATAGTAACGCCAGCCAATCACGACATCCGTTTGGATGAAATAGAACTGGCTCCGGTTTCCAAATCAATGTCTTCAGTTACCGTTACTGCGAAAAAACCTTTGATTGAACAAAAAATTGACAGAACGATCGTAAATGTGGACGCATCAGTGACGAATGTTGGAAGTACTGCCATGGAAGTTCTTGAAAAGTCACCAGGAGTTACCGTTGACAAGGATGGCAATATCAGCTTGAAAGGCAAGGAGGGAGTTCTGGTGATGATCGATGGCCGACCAACCCAGCTGAGCGGAACTGATCTTGCCAATGTTTTACGCAGTATGCATGCAAATCAGCTGGACCAGATTGAGATTATGACAAATCCTCCAGCGAAATATGATGCAGCAGGGAATGCAGGTATCATCAATATAAAAACAAAGAAGAATAAACAGGCTGGATATAACGGTTCTGCATCTGTTGGATATGGCCAGGGCAGGTATCCCAAATTCAATGAATCGGTAAACATGAATTATAAGGAAGGGAAAGTAAATTTATTTACCAACCTTAATCACAATTACAGGAAAAACTATAACACACTTACCATACAGCGAAATCTCCGGAATAAAAACACCAAAATCCTTGAAAATTATTTTGACCAGGAAGCCAATATGATCAACGAAGGAAATTCATACAATGCGAAACTCGGTCTTGATTATTTTGCTACAAAAAATACCACAATTGGTTTTGTGCTGAATGGATTTACCAATCCGTCCACATTTGCTAACCGTAACCTTACACTGATCTCTGATCCTAATCATACACTTGAAAGCAGAACCAAAGCAACTGCTGACTATGATCAGTCATGGAAAAATTTCAGCACCAACCTGAATTTTCGTACAGTGCTTGATACAACAGGTAAGGAGTTGACCTCAGACCTTGACTTTATTCAATATAAATCAAAAAATGACCAGACCCTTATCAATTCCTACTTTGATGCGGCAGGAAATGCTACCATAAAAGCCGATACCTTATTGGGTTCATTACCGCAGAATATTTCAATCTACAGTGGTCGTATAGATTACCTGCAACCAATGAAGAAAGGTGCACGCTTTGAGGCCGGAATTAAAAGCAGTATTGTAAAAACTGATAACAATGCTGTATATGACAGCATACAGAATGGAGAAATTGTTCACGACCTGAACCGCACCAATCATTTTATTTATGAGGAAAATATTAATGCAGCTTATGTGAACATGAGCGGCCAGCTGTCAAAAAAAATCAGCGCACAATTGGGATTGCGTGTTGAAAATACAAATGCAAAAGGAAATCAGGTTACAACAGGAGCCACCTTCGACAGGCATTACACCCAATTATTCCCAACAGCTTATTTCCAATATAAAGCAAATGAAAAAAACAATTTTGGACTGAATTATGGAAGAAGGATCCGCAGACCGAATTATGAAAGCCTCAATCCATTTATCCGTTTCCTTGACAGGTATACTTATATGCAGGGAAATCCAAACCTGAAACCTCAGTTCAGTCATAATATAGAAGCCAGTCATACCTATAAAAACTTTCTTACTACAACATTGAATTATAGTGTTACTAATGATATTATCCAGGGAGTAATAGAACAGAAGGGACAGGAAGCTTATGCAAAACAGGCAAATATTGCCCGCTTGCGTCAGTATGGAATTGCGGTAAGTGCCAACAACCCGGTAACAAAATGGTGGACAAACAGTATCTATGTGAATGTATATAATAACAGATTTTCAGGTGTTGTAGACAGCACACCAATTATTTTTTCTGCAACATCCCTTGCACTCAATGGATCACAACAGTTCAAACTTTCAAAAACATTGACGGCTGAGATAAGTGGATTCTACCGCACTTCAGGAATTGAAGGTGTTATCATGATAAGGTCAATGGGTATGCTTTCGGCTGGTTTCAGCAAACAGGTCATGAAAAATAAAGGAACATTAAGACTGAATGTAAGAGACATCCTTCTATCCCAGAAAACCAATGCGAAGAGCAAATATGGTAACGTTGATGCTTCTTTCCAGGAGGCCAGGGATTCAAGAGTTGTAAACCTTGGATTTACATACAGGTTTAGCAAAGGAAAAGTCAGTAACACTAAAAAAAGAACAAATGGCAGCGCAAGCGATGAGCAGAACAGGGTGGGAGTGGGAAATTAATAAAGGCATATATAGCAGGCTACTACTCAACGCATAGTAAAACACATCAGTGGTAAGGGCCTTCGGGCCCTTTAACAATTTTTCACAAATAATATTTCCATAAGCATTAGTAACCGTTGATGTATTGAAATAAGAATCATTCCCTTTACAACAGTTTATTCACGCCTTATCACAATTCATTAATCTTCCTGTTCCACAAAAAGAAACTTTGCACAATTTGAACCAAATATTGTTTATGAGATACTTTATTCCCCTTGTTATTTTAATGTTGACGGGTGTAACATTATTCGGACAAGTAACCTCCAAAGTTTCCGGAATAGTAAGGGACGAACAAAATAAAGCTCTTTCGTCTGCAACAGTTTCATTGTTAAAAGCGAGTGATTCATCGCTAGTCAAAATAGCTGTAACAGACAAGTCAGGATTGTATGAATTCATTTCTGTGAAAGATGGCAATTATCTTGTTTCTGTTACTTCAGTAGGTTACAATAAAAGCTTTTCATCTCACTTTGCAATAACATCAGGTGATCATAAGGTGCCTGATCAGACCCTGCGGGCTGCTTCTTCCGATCTGAGTAATGTTACTGTAACGGCTAAAAAACCATTCATTGAAACAAAACTTGACCGCACAATTATAAATGTAGATGCGTCTCCGTCAAATGCGGGAACAACAGCCATGGATGTTCTGGAAAAATCGCCAGGTGTAATGATCAACAGCGATGGAGTTATCAGTTTGCGCGGCAAACAGGGTGTAATTGTGATGGTTGACGGAAAACCAACTTATCTGTCAGCTACAGACCTTGCCAACATGCTTAAAAATATGCCATCATCGGCACTGGAGCAGATAGAAATCATGACCAATCCTTCTTCCAAGTATGATGCTTCAGGCAATTCCGGCATCATTAATATCAAAACAAAAAAAGGAAAAAATGATGGGTTCAATGGAAGCTTCATGCTGGGTGCTACCACCAGTATTTACAACGCCTATGGCAATATTTACCTGATGCCTAAATCGCAGAACAGCTTCAACTTCAATTATAAAAAAGGAAAGTTCAATTTTTTTGGGAATTATAATCCTAATTTTTTCCGCGGTCGCAATACGCTTGATTTTGAAAGCAAGCAGATTGATGCAAAAGATGGCATTGTAAAAGGTTATACAGACCAGGAAACACGGTTCAAATTCGGCAATTTCAACCAGACGTTAAAAGTAGGAGTTGACTGGTATGCAAATAAGAAGAATATTTTTGGAGTGGTTGCAAGTGGTTTTGTTTTTAATGGTCATCCTACACCTACTTCAACTGCCAATATGTATGATTTGAATCATCAGCTGGAAACACAACTTCAATCTCATACTGAAAATGATATAAGCTTTAAAAACTTCACCGGGAACCTGAACTGGAAGCATACGTTTGATACAACTGGGAAAGAGTTGACAGCAGACTTTGATTTGGTGCGTTACGAAACACATACCGAAATGATGCTGACAACAGATATTTACAATGGAAGTCTGGCCTACCAGGGTACTTCTTATCTCCGTGGTGACATTCCTTCAGATATAAATATTTATTCATTCAAGTCAGATTACACCCGGCCTATAACGAATGGACGAATTGAAGCTGGTGTGAAAACAAGTCTTGTTAAATATGACAACCTTGTTAATTACCACAACAAATATGGAAGCAATCCATGGATGGACGATATCATCCGCTCGAATCATTTTCTGTATGAAGAAAACATTAATGCTGCTTATGTAAATGTGAACAGGCAGATTAATAAATGGACATTTCAGGCTGGACTTCGGGTTGAAAATACCATATCGAAGGGCAACCAGTTAACTACAAAAACCACTTTCAAAAGGGATACAACCAATCTGTTCCCGACAGCATTTATCAGTTATGCACTGAATAAGAAAAATACGTTTTCGGTTTCCTATGGTCGGCGGATCAACCGGCCGAATTACCAGGACCTCAATCCATTCATTTTCTTCCTGGATACTTTATCTTACCGCCAGGGTAATATTTATTTGAGGCCACAATACACCAATAACATTGAAATAAGTCACGCATTCATGGGTAAGCTGATCACTACTCTCGCTTATAATGTTACAGATGATGTGATTTCGCAAATCATAAAACCAAAGGACAACAGTGAAGGAAAGATCAGATTCCTGACACCCGATAATGTTTCCCAGCTGAAAAATATGTCAGCATCAGTTACCATTCCTGTACCGGTTAAAAAATGGTGGAATATTAATTTCTTTTCTACTGTTTTCAATAATCATTATACCGGCGTTTATGATACCATCCAGATCGACTTACAATACACTTCTTTCATGGTGAACATCACCAACACCTTTACGTTTGGAAAAGGATTTACCGCTGAAGTCAGTGGATTTTACCGATACAAATCCGTTGAGCAACTTACGCAGGTAGACCCGCTATACCAGATGAATATTGCCTTTCAAAAACAGGTAATGAAAGGCAAAGGAACGGTAAGACTCAATGTAAGAGATCCATTTGCATGGCAGGAATTTAGCGGTTATAATAAGTATGGCTATGTAGATATGCATTTCAGCGCGCGTCCGGATATCAGGCAGGTAACGGCAACTTTTACCCTGCGGTTTGGAAAAACCCAGCAGCAACAACAACCACGCAAACGTACACTGAGTTCACAGGAAGAACAAAACCGGGTAGGTGGTGCTGGCCAGGGATAATCTAGTTTTTCTCATGTGCATACCGGCCCCTTTTTTCAAAGGGGCTTTTTCTTAGAATAACGAATGTTGAAAGTATATGGCAATAAGGCATTTCCTTCACCTATTATACTGTTATCTTTCATTGTGACTTTCTTTATAAACAACAAGTATTTGCTGTATTACCGGTCTAAAACCAGCAGAAGAATTTTTAGCCAAAACTTTAAACCTAAAATTTAAACTAGTTGCCGGCAACCACTACTTTTGCTGCAGATCTCACAAATCACAAATAATTTAATCATGCCTTCATTTGATATAGTAAGCAAGGTGGATGCTCAGGCCCTTGATAATGCTGTAAATGTAACAACCAAGGAAATTACAAACAGATTCGATTTCAAGGGCTCCCATGTTGTCATCAAACTGGATAAAAAGGAATATAAACTGAATATTGAAACAGACGATGATATGAAAATGAGACAGCTGGTTGATGTTCTTATTTCACGTGCACATAAGCAGGGCATAGCTCCCGAAGCGTTTGATACGTCCAAGGAAGGTGTTCAGAGTGGTAAAACATGGAAAAAGGAAGTTCAGGTGAGAAACGGGCTTAAACAGGAAGACGCGAAAAAAATTGTCAAAAACATTAAAGATTCGGGTTTGAAAGTACAGGCATCGATTAATGATGACCTCGTAAGGGTTACGGGTAAAAAAATAGATGATCTCCAGGAAGTGATACAGGCGGCAAAAGAATGGGGGATTGGAATCCCATTGCAATTTGAGAATATGAGAAGTTGAGTACAAGATAGATCTACCATATTCTTTGAACTGGGTCTATAGTCATCCTTTGTTATATATACCCCACCTTAACAAAAAATCTACAAACCATATCACTCTTTTGCCTCGTTTTCCTTAGCTTTGCGCCTCATTTGGGTAAACCCCTAAAATTTTTGTTATGAAAAAAGATCTTCATCC
>JBJMLW010000157.1:0-10769 GCA_045805105.1 Flavisolibacter sp.
AATTTGAAAGAATGACGACGATATTAGAACGTTAGTAGTGACTTTCATGGATTTTAACGGTTCTTATGGGGGAGAGGTTCAGACCATAGACCATGGACCATGGCAATGAACTCAAACTGAAATTCATTTAGATATTTTGAGACTATTATTTATACGTTAGAATATTATGACCTATGGTCTATGGTCCATGGTCCATGTTCCAGAACTATTTCCGTAGTTTCGTGCCGTTTCAGCTTGTCATGAAGATAAAATCCCTGGTTGCAAAGCCATTTGCTTCTTATATATATGCCCGTATCCGGAAAGGCATGAATACGGCCCTCCAGGATCAGGATAATATCCTCAAAGACCTGATCAAAGTGGGTAAGACTACCGAATTTGGTAAAGAACATGGGCTCGAAAAAGTGACCACATACGCGGAGTTCAGGGAAGCCACCCCTGTAAGGGATTATGAAACCCTGAAACCATATATAGAAAAGATCAAGGAAGGCAAGCACAATATTCTCTGGAAGGGAAAACCTATTTACCTCGCTAAAACTTCAGGCACAACCAGCGGGGTGAAGTACATCCCTATAACAAAGGAATCGATCCCCAATCATATCAACTCGGCACGAAATGCACTTCTATGCTATATGGCCGAGACCGGCAATACAGCCTTTGCGGACGGAAAACTTATTTTTCTGTCCGGTTCCCCGGAATTGGAAAGAATTGCTGGTATTCCAACAGGCCGGCTTAGCGGTATTGTAAACCATCATATTCCCAATTACCTGAGATCAAACCAGCTGCCCAGTTATGAAACGAACTGTATTGAGGACTGGGAAACCAAACTCGATAAGATCGTTGATGAAACCATCAGGGAAAATATGACCCTGATCAGTGGGATTCCTCCATGGGTTCAGATGTATTTCGACCGGCTTACACAAAGAAGCGGAAAAAAGATCAAGGACCTATTTCCAGACTTTTCGGTGCTTGTTCATGGTGGTGTAAATTTCGAACCTTACAAGGGCAAACTGTTTGAAAGCATTGGAAAGAAAGTGGATGACATAGAAACCTTTCCTGCATCTGAAGGATTTTTTGCTTTCCAGGATACACAAACAGAAGAAGGACTATTGCTAAATACAAACAGCGGAATTTTCTTTGAATTTGTACCAGCTGCTGAAATATTCCAGGAACGACCCACACGGTTATCCCTACACGAAGTAAAAACAGGTGAAAATTATGCTCTCATCATCAACAATAATGCAGGTTTGTGGGGTTATAATATCGGGGATACAATAAAATTCGTCAGCACCAATCCTTATAGAATTGTAGTTACAGGCAGAACGAAACATTTCATTTCTGCTTTTGGAGAGCACGTTATTGGTGAAGAAGTGGAACAAAGTTTGCTTAATGCAGCGCTGGAAGAAAATGTTCACATCACGGAGTTTACGGTTGCACCGATGATCCAGCAGGGTGAAGGGAAAAGTTTTCATGAGTGGTTCATTGAATTTGAAAAGGAGCCAGCAGACATCGACAGGTTTGCTGCAAAAGTGAATAACCGGTTGCGGGAGAAAAATATTTATTACGATGATCTCATTGCAGGAAATATTCTACAACCACTCAGGATTAAACAGGTGAAAAAAAATGGTTTCATCGATTACATGAAATCCATTGGAAAGCTGGGAGGACAAAATAAAGTGCCCCGACTTAGCAACGACCGGAAGATTGCAGATGAACTGGTGAAGTGGACGGATGACGTGAAAGCGAAAAGCCGTACATGAATTAGTGGCTAACAGCTAGCTGCGAGCTACGAGTTGCGCGTCTGATTAGAGTAAAAACATAGATTGTATTTCTTATTAATGAATTAGAAAAGTTTCGTTTAAGTCTATTTTTTTAAAATACATCCGTATTGAAACTGGTAAGCTCGCAGCTCGCAGCTTGTATTTCACGCTATAATTACGTTAACTTGTTCCCTCGTCATATATGAATCAACCCAATTTTCCAAAACGAGTTGCTCTTTTCGGTTCCACAGGTTCCATCGGAACACAGGCATTGGAAGTAATTGCTGCCAATCCTGAAAAATTTTCTGTTGAAGTGCTCACTGCAGGTGCCAATGACGACCTTCTTATCAAGCAGGCACTGAAATTCAAACCGAATATTGTTGTTGTTGCCGATGAAAATAAATATACAAAAGTTAAAGAGGCGCTTTCACAGACAGACATTAAAGTATTTGCAGGAGAAACTTCACTTGAAGATGTTGCATCAATGGATGTTTACGACCTGATGCTGGCTGCGATTGTTGGTTATGCAGGACTGAAGCCAACACTTAATGCTATTGATGCCGGTAAAACTATCGCACTTGCCAATAAGGAAACGCTCGTTGTTGCAGGGGATATCATCATGCAGAAGGCAATCGAAAAAAGGGTGCCTGTCATTCCTGTTGATTCGGAACACTCTGCAATTTTTCAATGCCTCGTAGGAGAGATGCGCAATCCTATCGAAAAAATTATTCTTACTGCATCCGGTGGACCGTTTCTTGGCAAGAAGCCCAATTACCTTTTGAATGTCAAACGTGAACATGCACTCCAGCATCCCAATTGGTCGATGGGCGCCAAGATCAGTATTGATTCAGCAACATTGATGAACAAAGGCCTTGAGATGATTGAAGCCCGCTGGCTTTTTAATCTTCATTCAAACCAGATTGAAGTGCTGGTTCACCCGCAAAGCATTATACATTCCATGGTGCAGTTCCAGGACGGTAGCATCAAGGCGCAGATGGGTTTGCCGGACATGAAATTACCGATACAATATGCACTGACATTTCCACAGAGAATACAGAATGATTTTCCACGTTGTGATTTCAAAAAGATCCGAAACCTTACATTCGAGGAGCCTGATTTAAAAACATTCCGTAATCTCGGTCTTGCAATGGATGCATTGAACAAAGGTGGTAATCTTCCGTGCATCATGAATGCAGCCAATGAAATTGCTGTTTATGCATTCCTGCGTAACAGGATCGGGTTTCTTGATATGACAGATGTGATTGAACGAACCATGCAAAAAGTATCATACATTTCCAGCCCATCACTTGAGGAATACTTTGAAAGCGATGGTGAAGCAAGGAATTTTGCAGCGGATCTGATTAAATTGTAATGTTATAAGTTTCCAATAATTTCCCTTCATACCTTATTTATTCCCCTTTTATTGGATATTTGCCGACATTAATTCTGAACAACGGATATGTTTTTACTCGCGATAGACTGGTCTACTATAGGAATCAAGGCAGCTCAATTCATACTTTCTTTTTCTATTCTTGTCATCCTGCATGAACTGGGACACTTTCTTCCTGCAAAATGGTTCAAATGCCGTGTTGAAAAATTTTATCTGTTTTTCAATCCATGGTTTTCAGTATGGAAGAAAAAGATTGGAGAAACCGAGTATGGTCTTGGCTGGATTCCATTGGGTGGTTATGTGAAGATTTCGGGAATGATTGATGAAAGTATGGACAAGGCGCAATTGAACCAGCCGCCGAAACCCTATGAATTCAGGAGCAAGCCAGCATGGCAACGACTGATCATCATGCTCGGAGGTGTTACAGTGAATGTTATTCTTGCACTGGTGATCTTTATCATGATCACATGGGTGTGGGGTGAAAAATATATTCCCGTTGAAAACCTGAAATATGGTGTGGCCGCCGACAGCCTTGGAAAAAAAATCGGTTTGATGGATGGTGACAGGATTGTTGCTGTTCAGGGAAAGAAAATTGAAAAGGTAGGAACAGTTGGTCCTGAAATCATCACCAGTGAAGCGAAAAGCATAACAGTTGAAAGGAATGGACAAAATATAGAGTTGAATCTTCCGGAAGGTTTTATCAGGCAGCTCAACGCCAACAAGCTGGAAGGTTTTGCACAGATCCGTTTTCCTTTTGTCATTGATTCTATTTACAAAAAGGCCCGGGTAACAGGGGCTCCTCTCCAGAAGAATGACGTGCTGATCGGCTTCAATGGGAAGCCGGTTCAGTTTAATACCGACGTTCCCCGTGCAGAATACAAAAACAAAAACATTGAACTGGTTGTCCTGAGAAATAATATGGACACAGTGAAGTCGCAGGTATTTTTTGATGAATCCGGTGATCCTAAAATAGCATTCAAATCACCAGATAAAGTTTTAGGCACGCGTCACATCACTTATAATTTTGCGCAGTCGGTTCCTGCCGGCATGAAAAGGTGTTTTACAACGCTAAGCAAATACGTGCAGAACCTGAAACAATTGTTTACTTCAAAAGAAGTGCGCGTCCGCGATTCACTTGGTAGTGTTATCAGTATCGGAAATATTTTTCCTGGCATCTGGGATTGGGAAAGTTTCTGGACCCTTACAGCCATCTTCTCCATCATCCTAGCATTCATGAATGTGTTGCCGGTTCCTGGCCTGGATGGCGGGCATGCATTGTTTACCATTTATGAAATGATCACTGGCCGTAAGCCAAGCGATAAATTCATGGAATATGCGCAGATGGTTGGTATGGTGCTGTTACTCGGATTGATGCTGTATGCATTTGGGTTGGATATATGGAGGCTATTCAAATAGCAGCCCCCTGTCCCCCGAAGGGGAATTAAGATATAATCAGCTTTCATCTTTCAATTTTTCTGCAAGTCTCAATTGATTATTGAGCTTTACTTCGATATTCCCTGCCTGCTGGCAGCCAGGGATATTCGTTATTCGATATTTACTATTCTTTTAAAGTAAATCACGTTTGGATTCCGGAAAGAAACTCAAACAGATTTTTATCTGTAGACAATTGAAGTTTTCTTCTGAGTCTGTAGCGGCTGATTTCAACTCCTCTTACTGAAATATTCATTAGCTGGGCCACTTCCTTGCTGCTAAGATTCATTCTCAGGTATGCACTCAGTTTAAGTTCGTTTGGCGTGAGTTCTGGATATTTTTTCTTTAACGCAGTAATGAAATCACTATGTACTTTGTCGAAGTGGATGGCAAATCTTTCCCAGTGTTCATTCATTCTGTCTTCTTCCTTCAGCGTTTTAATAATCTTTTTAAAATCTTCTGATGCCTTAGCAGTTTCAAGATTTTTTTCAAGTCTCGTCATTTCCTCCTTGATCTTTGCCATTAACTCACCGCGTTGCACCAGGTGCATAGCGGTGGAAGCGAGTTCGGTATTCTTGTGCGCTATTTCTGCTTCCAGTTTTTCATTGCGTAGTTTGATCAGTTCCTTTTCTGCTTTTTCAAGTTTCAACTGGTGAAGTGCATCCAGCCTTTTCTGCTCTTCCTCATATTTAATTCTTTGCAGCGCAAATTTTTTCCTCTGGTAGCGGTTTAATAAATATCCACCTAAAAGAATCAGCAGGCAATAAAGGGCATAGGCCCAGTATGTTTGGTACCATGGGGGAAGAATGCTAAAGCTATACGCTGCCATTGTTGATTCATTCCCCAGACTGTTTCTTGCTTTTACCTGGAACGTATAATTTCCGTTCGGAAGGTTAGTGTATTCTTTTTCAACTTTCTTCGACCATTCAGACCAGTTCTTTTCATAACCTTTCAGAATAAAACTGTATTCCATATTCCCCTGTTGTCCATACATCGTGGAAGAAAATTCAAAATGCATTGAGTTGGAAGAATTGCTTATTTCCGGATGATAAATGGATGTGCCATCTGATGGGATAAAACCGGCATAAAGAATACTGTCCTGCTTGCCAAATGTGCGAACGGTTCTGATCAAAACCTGCGGAACAAATTTGCTCTGTATGTACTTATCGTAATTGATAAGTATAAATCCCTTTTCAGCACCTGCAAGGATATTATCATTGTCAATCGGGTAAATAAATTCAAAACCACTTACCAGTTTATCTGTGAGCTCAGGTATATAAAATTTACGCGGCTTATCGCCGCTAAAATCTATTACGCCAACTTTTTTATCCTGAACGAACCATACATTTCCCCTTGAATCTTCTTTTAAGTAACGGATATTTTTCTGATCAAGAAAGGAATTAAAATATGCAGAAGGTTCGAATGAATCATTGGCAGCATTGTATTCAAAAATTCCATTTTCAGTTGTAGCAACAATGTGATTTTTAATTTTAAAAATGAAATTATTATTTACATTAAGCAGTCCGTTCTTTGCCGTATAAAGTTTTACACTCCCATGGAATGCATCATCAAATCGTATCCTGTAAATTCCTTTATAAGGATGTGCCACCCATATTGTATGATTGGTATAATCAATGGTAACATACCGCGCTGATTCAAATAATGCAGCGGAAGAACTTTTAATAAATGACCCGTTAGTATAATTGAAAAGGAAAATGCCATTATATGTACCTGTAACCATAATGGTTGATGGCAAAACATTATAATATGGCTGGAATGTCCAATAACCTGAACTGTTATCCAACTGCAATGCTTCTCTATTATGAATCAGAAATGCTCCTTCATGGTGTCCCATTAAAACAGATCCGTTCACTTCAGATAAATTCCAGACCTGTCCCCGCGTATTCAGAATTGGTTTGAAATTTCCTTTTATAAAACTTAAATCTTTCATAGGATAAAAGTCCACGGCATAAAGACCATTGGAAGTACCAGCATAAAGTGTTTGATTGTGAACCAGTGCGGCATATCCTGATCCTTCAATTTCGGGTGATGTCAGAATATTTTTTATCGGGCTGTCATAAGCAATAAAGTCAATACCATTGTCGAGACCTAGCCAGAGATTCCTGTTCCTGTCTATGAAAACCGAAAGGATGTTATTATTCTGCAGTCCTTCGGTGCGGTTGAAGCTCTGGATCAATGATCCGTTTTTACCGATGACATAGCATCCACCGAGTGTTGTTCCGAGTACCACGTGATCCTGATCAGCAAGAGTGGCAGTATAAATAAGTTTCGAAGTAATGTTTTCAATGTCTGCAGTTATGAATGGACGAAGTTCATTGTGGTGTAATAAATAAATTCCGTGGTGAAAGGTTGTTATAAGCACACTGTCTTCACCAACCGGTAAAAGGCCTGTTGTCAGAAAACCTTTTGGATAGGAAAAGTTTTGCAATAAAGGTTCCCAGATCCCATTTCTGAATCTAAGTAGTCCTCTTTGTCCATCTTCAACAATTAACTGGCTGTTGCATGTTTTCATAAAGCGCCAGTCAGTACTGTAGGAAATAGACATTTTTCCATCGCTTAACTGGAAAATTTTTGTCCGGGTTCTGAAAAATATCTGTCCTTCAAAAAATTCGATATCCCAGACATCAGCAAAGGATCGTTCATTCAATGGTATCAGCGAAGTCAGGCTGTGGTATACCAAGGTTCCAAAACGGTCTGGTTCAAAGTAGCCAAGCTCATCCTGTCCTCCGACATATATTTTTCTCTGATCAATTTTCAGCGATCGGACAATAGTTTTATTGGGTAAAGGAAATAATTTCCAGAAGTTGCCATCGAAAGTTAAAAGCCCCTCATTATTTGCAAAGTAAATAATGCCATCGCGGTCCTGTTGAATCTCCCAGCTTTGGGTCCCGGCTCCATAAATCTTCTTGTTATAATTGGTGATTTCAGGCAAGCCAATGGTATTCTGCCCGAAAAGGATGGCAGAATAAATGAGATATAAGATTAAAGAAAATATCTGTTTAGCCATGGCCGGGTTGTGAAAGTCTAAATTATTCAATTATGTAGAAGTGATGTAGCAAAATTTTTCGATTTCAATGTAAATGAGCACATTGATGTAGTGGTGATGTAGTGTTTTTGAAAGCTTGTAGCGGTATTCTATTCTAATTTTATTAGTGCGATTTAGTAACTGCAGACCCTTAAAGCTTGTGTATGAAAATGAAAATTGCTTTTCTTTCGATCTGTTTTATCATTCATGGATTTCTATACGCTCAAAACCAACAGGTTTCCGGACAAATTACTTCTTCAACTTCCGGACTTCCCCTTGCGGGTGCCACCATCCAGGTGAAGGGCACAACAACAGGAACAACTACTGATGAGAATGGAAGGTTTGTATTATCTGTTCCTTCAGGTTTCAAAACACTACTGATTACTTATGCGGGTACTTCACCGCGTGAGGTTTCCATTAATAATTCAGGAATAATCAATGTTGCCTTGGTTGAACAGGCTAACACTTTGAACGAAGTGGTGGTTATTGGGTATGGAACCCAGAAAAAAAGCGTGGTAACCGGTGCTATCTCTACAGTAAGAGGGTCTGATATGGATAATCAGCCCATCATGAGGATTGAACAATTACTCCAGGGAAGGGCATCCGGTGTTACCATTGCTGCTAGTTCCGGTCAGCCGGGTGCAGGTTCAACACTGCGGGTAAGAGGAACAACATCCATCAATAATAGTGATCCCCTTTATGTAGTTGACGGGATTCCGGTAGATATTGGTGGAATAGACTATCTCAATCCAAATGATATTGAATCGGTAGAAGTATTAAAAGATGCTGCATCTGCCGCTATTTATGGAGCAAGAGCAGCCAGTGGTGTGATCCTCGTGACAACCAAAAAAGGTAAAGCCGGAACCATGAACGTAAGCTATAATGGTTATTACGGAACACAGCAACCTGCAAGAAAACTATCACTTTTAAATGCTACTGAATATGCCACACTTCAGAATGAAGCGTCGCTGAATAGTGGTGGACCTATTCTTTATGCCAACCCACAGTCATTAGGTGAAGGAACTGACTGGCAAAGCCTGATTTTTAATAACCATGCTAAAATCCAGGACCACCAGGTAAGCATCAGTGGTGGAAGTGACAGGTCAACATTTTATTCTTCATTTGACCTGTTTGACCAGGAAGGAATTATTGCTCCCGAAATTTCAGAATACAAACGTTTTACATTCAGGTTAAATTCTACTCATAAGATTAATAACTGGCTCACGTTCGGAAATAACCTTGGATACTCACACATCAAGGCAATGGGAATTGGTAATACCAACAGTGAATATGGAGGCATATTAAGTTCGGCAATCAATCTTGATCCTATTACACCCGCGGTCATTACAGATCCTTCTCTTGCGGGGCTACCACCTTATGCACCCAATGCAAATAATAGCAATGGTGTAGGTATCATCAGGGATGCTAACGGAAATCCTTATGGGATTTCACAGATCGTGCAGCAGGAAATGTCGAACCCGCTTTCATATATTCAAACACACCTTGGCAATCATGGATGGTCTGATAATATGGTTGGAAATGCGTTCCTTGAAATTGAACCCATCAGGGGTTTGAAGATCCGTTCAAACATCGGCGCCAAATATGCATTCTGGGGAAGTGAAAGTTACACGCCATTATTTTACCTGAATGCATCTTCTGTAAATAAAAACAATTCGTTTTACAGGGAGAACAACAGGGCACTGAATTACACCTGGGAAAATACAGCATCATACACACGCAGGTTCGGATTACACAATGCCACTGCAATGATTGGTACAGGTGCATACGTTGATAATTATCTTTCCAGGAATGGCGGCGTTACATACCGCAATATTCCTGCAAACACTTATGATGAAGCATCCTCCATGAACTTCAACATTCCTACTGCGGATATGATCGGGTGGGGTTCAGAAACAACACCTCATAAAGTGAGTTCTGTATATGCACGCCTGATCTACGACTACAATGAAAAATATTTATTTACGGGAATCTTAAGAAGAGACGGATCATCACGTTTCGGAAGCAACAATAAGTACGGATACTTTCCATCCGCATCAGTTGGATGGGTAGCATCGAAAGAAACATTCTGGCCGGAGAATAACGTTGTTACTTTCTTCAAGGCCCGCGGTTCCTATGGAATTACCGGAAATGATAACATTGGAGACTTCAGGTATGTTTCAACTATCGGCGGCGGAAGAAACTATACTTTCGGAAATGATAATTATATAATTGGTTATAGTCCTAATGCACCCGCCAATCCTGATTTGAAATGGGAGCAGACCAGCCAGGCAGATGTTGGTTTTGATGCATCACTGTTCAGGAATTTCACCCTTTCATTTGACTGGTATAATAAAAAAACAACTGGAATGCTCCTGGCCATTCAACTTCCAGGCTATGTGGGTGCATCCGGAAGTCCGACAGGAAATGTGGCTGACATGAAAAATACCGGTTATGAAGTAGAACTGGCATATAATAAAACCATCAGTGGTGTAAAATTGCAGGCATCAGCCAATGTATCGCACCTGCAAAACACGGTTACTTACCTTGGTGCAGACAAAGATTTTCTGACAGGTGCTTCTCTTCAATCAAGCCAGTATGAAATTACACGCACTGCTGTAGGCCATGCAATCGGATCATTCTATGGATACAAGATCCTGGGCGTATTTCAGAATGCTGCAGAAGTGAGTAATTATATTAATAAAACTGGTAAGCTCATACAGCCCAATGCCCAACCGGGAGATTTTAAATGGGCCGACATTAATGAAGATGGTATTATTGATGCTAATGACCGCACATTCATTGGTGATCCAACACCTGATTGGTCATATGGCTTTACAGTGAATGCTGCTTTCAGTGGTTTTGATCTTGTTGTATTTGGACAAGGCGCCGCAGGAAACCAGATCTTTAACGGTCTTCGCCGCCTGGATATTACTTCGGCCAACTGGACAACCAAAGCACTGAACCGTTGGACAGGACAGGGAAGTTCAACTGATTTTCCACGTCTCACAACAACTGACCCTAATCATAATTTCAGCAACCCTTCTTCATTTTACCTGGAAGATGGTGATTATTTCCGCATTAAGGTTTTGCAATTGGGTTATTCTTTGCCTCAATCGCTGATCAGTAAAATCAAATTCCAGAAACT
>JBJMLW010000158.1:0-2367 GCA_045805105.1 Flavisolibacter sp.
GATCTGAAATAAAGAATTAAGGAAAGGTTAATACATGAAAGTATCGTACGCTTTCTTTTCTTAATCGATGGTCGTTTTAATGTTAGAATCAGATCCCTCCTGCGTCGGGATGACAACACAGAGTAACTAACGATTCACGATTCACGATTGACGATTGACGTTTCACGACAATGAATGATAATAAACATAACGTTCCATTTTTCAAATCGTGGTCAACATGGTATGTGGTAGTGATTACCTTCCTTGTTGTGCTCATCATTTTATTTTACCTCTTTACTAAATATTTTTCATGACCAAAACTGACTGGATCGTAATTATTGTGGTCCTTTCAGGAATTATTCTGTATGGTCTTTATAAAAGCCGCACATCAAAAAATCTTGATGGCTACTTTTTATCCAATCGCAGTATGCCATGGTATCTTGTTTTGTTAAGTATCATGGGAACCCAGGCGAGTGCCATCACCTTTCTTTCAGGTCCGGGCCAGGCATTTACCGACGGGATGCGGTTTGTTCAATACTACTTCGGAATTCCACTGGCCATGGTAGTGATCTGTATCACTGTTGTTCCCCTCTTCAGCCGGCTGAAAGTTTACACCGCATATGAATTTCTTGAGAAAAGATTTGATGGTAAAACCCGTACGTTTACTTCATTCCTCTTTCTGCTTCAGAGAGGTTTGTCTACAGGTGTAAGCATCTATGCGCCATCAATTATTCTTTCATCTCTTTTTGGATGGGAAATATTCTGGACCAATATAGTAATGGGTGGCCTGCTTATTATTTATACAGTGAGTGGCGGCGCAAAATCAGTAGCATATACGCAAACCATCCAGGTCATCATCATTTTTATTGCCATGTTCCTGGCTGGATATGCAATTGTTCATCTGCTTCCGGAAAATGTGGGACTGATGGATGCATTACACGTTGGCGGAAGGCTCGGAAGACTGAATGTGATCACAACAGGAAAAACACCAGATGGATTTAACTGGAATGACCGGTACAATATATGGAGTGGTGTAATCGGAGGTTTTTTTCTGGCGCTTTCCTATTTCGGTACCGACCAATCGCAGGTAGGACGTTACCTCACTGCACAGAGTAACCGTGAAAGCCGGCTGGGACTTTTGCTGAATGGGCTGATAAAAGTGCCCATGCAATTTTTTATTCTGCTTATCGGTGTTCTTGTTTTTGTTTTTTACCAGTTCAATCAACCGCCCATTTCATTCAACAATACATTGGTTAGTGATGTGCGCAACAGTGAATATAAGGACTCATTTTCCAACCTGCAGCAACAATATGAAAGGGTGAATGCAAGAAAAAAACAGGTAGTTCTGCAGTTTGCAAAGGAAAAAAATTATAACCAGAACAGGTTTTCAGATTCGATGCTTGTGCTCAACACGCAGGCTGAAACTTACCGTACAGATTTTAAGGAGCTCGCTGTAAAAGCTACCGGTAAAAAGAAAGATGAAACCAACGATACCAATTTTGTTTTTCTCACTTTCGTAAAGGATTATATTCCCGCAGGTCTGAAAGGTTTACTGATAGCTGTCATATTCCTGGCAGCATGGGGTTCTATTGCTGCATCATTGAATTCCCTTGCCGCCAGCACCGTTGTTGATTTTCACCAGCGAACAGCAAAAAATGAAAAACAGATCAATGCCTATAAAATGTCGAGGTGGTATACTTTGGGATGGGGTTTGTTTTCAATTCTTATTGCTCAATTTTCTACTGCACTCGGACAAAGCCTGATTGAAGCCGTGAATGTCCTGGGTTCTTTGTTTTACGGTGTCATTCTTGGTATTTTCCTCGTGGCCTTTTACGTGAAGCAGGTAAAGGGAACTGCCACATTTATTGCCGCACTTGTAGTTGAAATATTTATTGTTTTACTATTTTTTAATGAGAACATACCCCCGCTGCGCTTTCTTCCGGATATCAGTTTTTTATGGTTGAATGCCATTGGGGCAATTGGTGTCATGGGCGTTTCAAGAGTAATACAGATGTTTTTGAAAAGAGATTAGTGATTCGATGGGCTGCTAGCTAAGCGCTGCTCGCTACGCGCTTCTCGCTTCGCGCTAAACGATTCCTTCCACACGGTCATCTACTGAAAAATCAAAGCCACAGCGTGAGAGAGTAATCCGCACTGTGTTTCTCCGTGTCACCGGGCCTCTGTGGTTCAAAACCGTACATTTGCGACAAAATCGTAACCATGTTGAAAAATATTATTGTTGCTATTTGTATCTGCTGTGCGCTTTTTCCAGTTCATGCACAACAGGTGAGAACCCCTCAACCCAGTCCTACACAAACAATCAAACAGGATTTTGGTATCAGTTCTATTGAACTCTCGTATTCGCGTCCGGGCATGAAAGGAAGAAAA
>JBJMLW010000159.1:0-3060 GCA_045805105.1 Flavisolibacter sp.
TACTGTTATTATCATCCAGAATGACATTTCTGTAATTAATCAGCCGCACCATTTTCTTTGCAGTTTCCCTGTCGGGTAAACTGGTCATGGTCTTATCAAAGTTCCAAAGCTTTTTATCAATGGAACCATAAGTAATGTCAAAAGCTCCCTGCGTTACTTCAGAAATTTTAATTGATCTGCGTATCAATTCAAATACTTCCCTATCTACTTTTACAGCGCTGATGCCTGCATTTCTGTTTACCTGATTTGTCTGGCTGTCATCATGAAAGGTTGTAAGGAGAGATTCAATGCGCCTGACTTCGTTGATGGCTTCATCAATACAATTTTCTGCAAATAATTCATCATCGGAAACAACTGTGAATTCGAAACGGTTACCCATCAGCTTCAGGACTTTCCTGAATATGCGGTACGATTCACATGTGCTTTCAATGGTTTGCATCTGTCATTGCCTTTACCTGGCTAATGAATACTTCAGGAGATATACCAGGATAACCTTCCCACGATTTGATGACCTTGCCGTCGGGGGTTAATAGAAGCGTTAACGGAAAGATGCCTTGTTTATTATAGATCTCTGCAAGCTGATCGTTATTTGCCTGCTGTTCACTGGAAAGCTGATGTTTTTTTAATCTTGGAAAGTCAGCATTAACAAGAACGAGTTCGCTGGAGGCAAACCGGGCAAAAGAATCATTTTCAAAAATATCCTTGTGAAGACGAATACACGGACCGCACCAGTCTGATCCGGAAAAATTTATCAGGATCATTTTATGCTCGGATGATGCTGTCTGTTTTGCCTTTGCAAAATTTGTTTCCCACGAGGGAGTAGAAAGGAAAAGACTGATGAGTGAAATCCACAGGAATTGCATTTGAATTAGATTTTAGCGAATGTAAACTGAATCGAAGGATGGATTATTTATGAACGGCATACTTAACAAATGATTGTCGTGATTTTAAAATAATCTTAAGGAATATAAAAGATCAGGACGTCCTATTTGATAAACTATAGAAGAACGGATTCGGGAATGGATCAAATCATTTGTTTATATAGAAAATAATAGTAAAGGATGGTTTTTTATGATATCATAAGGTGGAACGTTTCTTATGGTTTATACAACTGCCGGTTCCCTGATCCCTATTCCCCATTCCCTTCTTCCTTCGTGGTTGAACTTATGATTGTAAAAAAGAATATTTAAATACGATATCGTAGATCTACGAATCAACTGATCTACAACTTTTCCACAACGCATTGACATCTCCCCTTTAACGGTGTTAAAAACCCACATTTTCGTAAAAATCCGATTGCACTTTTAAGCCGCCGGCAGTATGTTTACGTCAGGTTCAATAACTGTCCATTCCTATCGGAAAACTCCAAGAACACAGACAGAATACATCTATATATTGAATCCGATCACTCATCCTGAAAAATCATAGCATCCATTCCTGTGAGTATTGTTAACGTTTAATCGTACTGCTATGAAACAAAAACAAGTTGAAAAAGATTATGGCCAGGATCTTATGCATTCTTTAGTTTTCCTGATCCTGTTGGCGGTGGTGCTCTGGTATTTTGGTGTCTGACGAATCTTCGGTTGATTTTTAATTTACTATTCTGACGGGTCAGCCCATCGCTGATCGTCAGAATAGTTTTTTTTTGCTAATAGTATAAAATAGCAGAAGGAGAGTGAATTCTTTTCTCTTTTTCCCCTTTTAGCTCTTAGCCTTACATTTACCCCCGTTCAGCAGAATATCTTACATGCAGTTTGATTCGATTTACACAGACAAACGGGTTGGTTCAGACAGGATTCCATCGGGGCCACGTTCCGGATTTCAGCGCGACTTTGACCGCCTGATTTTTTCGTCAGCATTTCGGCGTCTTCAGAATAAGACCCAGGTTTTTCCTTTACCCGGTACAGCTTTTGTTCACAACCGGCTCACACATTCTCTTGAAGTAGCATCGGTTGGAAGGTCATTGGGAAAAATGATTGGTGAAAAAATCAGTGATGGATTCAGGAACCGCGAAGATGTGCATGAATTTTACAGGTATGAACTCGCTAATGTGATCGCTGCCGGTTGCCTTGCGCATGATATTGGTAACCCGGCATTCGGACATTCAGGAGAAAAGGCGATATCAGCTTATTTTATAGAGAACGCCCACACAAATATTGAAGGCACACAACTTCAGCGTTTTTTTTCTGAAAGGGAATGGAAAGACCTGACAACATTTGAAGGAAATGCGAATGCTGTACGGGTGTTGACACATAATTTCCGTGGTAGATTTAAGGGTGGCTTTGGCCTTACATATACAACTATCGCATCCATATTAAAATATCCATGCGAGTCAACCGCTACGGACAGGAAGATCAAGCACCGCAAAAAATATGGTTTCTTTCAATCAGAAAAAGAAACAGTTCAAAGGATCGCGCGTGAGTTGCTGATGGAAGAAGAACAGGAAGAGCCGCTTGTTTTCAGGCGGCATCCCTTTGTTTACCTCGTGGAAGCGGCCGATGACATTTGTTATAACATCGTGGACATGGAAGATGCACAGCGGCTTGGTATACTCCGGAAGGAAGAAGTAGAAGAAGCTTTTATGGAAGTGATACGCAGCATCGGTGGTCCGGATGCTGATTCCACCCACAATTATTATAAAACGATTGAAGATACCAGTGAGGCAATTGCCTTTCTGAGGGCCCGCATCATCAACCTCCTGGTAAATGAATCCAGTTCGGTTTTCCTGGATAACAGGGAAAAAATTTTATCCGGCACTTTTAATGATACGCTCGTAGAACATATTCAGAATACATATGGGTCCCTGCGTACCGTGCAGGATATTTCTGTTAAAAGAATTTATGGTCATGATACAGTGATCCAGATTGAAATTGCAGGTTACAGTGTTATGTCTGAACTGCTCCATCTCTTTATTCCGGCGCTACTGCGGGAGAGACCTTCACATAAGGAACAGAAGGTTCTCAAACTTTTTCCCTACCAGTTTACAGAGCATGAACTCACAAAGTCTTATTATGAAAAAGTACTCAGCGCCCTCGACTACCTTAGCGGCATGGCCGATGA
>JBJMLW010000160.1:0-7573 GCA_045805105.1 Flavisolibacter sp.
CCAAGTGCTGATGGAGCCATAACAGCACTGACATCTTCATTTTGTATCGACATTCTTGGTCTGAAGAGAAGGGAGGATTGGGATGAAAAACAAAAACAGAAGATCAGAAAAAGTGTTCACCTTGTTTTCGCTGTTGTGTTTCTTCTTTTTGTTATGCTCTTTAAATGGGTTAACAGTTCCAGTATGATTGGTGTGATACTGAAAGTTGCTGGCTATACATATGGGCCATTATTAGGGCTGTTCGCATTCGGTATACTTACGACAAGGAAAGTAAAAGATAATGCTGTTCCATTTGTAGCTCTTGGTGCACCTTTGTTATGTTTCTTCATCGATAAATACCAAAAGGAGTTGTTTGGTAATTTCGAGATCGGGCTGGAACTTATTCTGATTAATGGCTTGCTCACCTTCGTTGGATTAATGATTGTTTCGAAGCCCACATCAGTTCCAAATGAAGTAAAAAATATACTGCATCATGGAAATGATTGATCCGGCCGTTCAGCGCTATGCAGAAAAATATACATCGCCTGAAGACGATCTTCTAAGTGAAGTTTCAACATTCACTCTGAATCATCACTCCATGCATCACATGATGAGCGGCCACCTCCAGGGCAGGTTTTTACAGATGGTCAGCGAAATGATACGTCCGCAGCGTATTCTTGAAATTGGAACTTTCACCGGTTATAGCGCTCTTTGTCTTGCAAAAGGACTTGCTGAAGACGGAAATCTGCATACGATTGAAGTCCGTGAAGCGGACGCAGCGACCGCAAATGGTTATTTTCAACGATCAATCTTAAAAGAAAAAATAATATTACATATCGGTGATGCGTTAAAAATTATCGGTGAAATCAATGAAACATGGGATTTGGTTTTTATAGATGCTGACAAGGAAAACTATATCAATTATTTTAACCTGGTTTTGCCCAAAGTGCGGCAAAACGGTTTTATTTTAGCGGATAATGTGCTCTTTCACGGTGAGGTTCTTCAACAGGAAATAAAGGGTAAAAATGCCAGGGCCATCCAGGCATTCAATGACGAAGTTGCCCGTCGAAGTAATATTGAAAGGCTGCTTCTACCCGTTAGAGACGGACTAATGATCCTGAAGAAAACCTGATAGTGAAGTGACAGACCTAAACCCCGACAGAATCCATGAAAAAACTCAAGCTTCCAATTACCATTATTTTCGCACTTGCGAGCAGGCTCATCTTTGCACAATCGCCTGAAGTAATTCAGAAATATATAGAAACTTATAGAGACATTGCCATTGCAGAAGAGCTCCGTACAGGAGTTCCCGCTGCAATTACGCTTGCACAGGGTATTCATGAAACAGGCGCAGGAACCAGTGACCTTGTTTTAGCATCCAACAATCATTTTGGAATTAAATGTAAGGGGTGGACCGGTGCTACCGTACTTCATGATGATGATACGAAAGGTGAATGTTTCAGAAAATACGATGATCCTGGACAGTCTTATAAAGACCACTCCGATTTTTTAAAAGGACGTCCCTATTATGCATCACTATTTCAGCTTGATCCAAAAGATTATATAGGATGGGCAACAGGCCTGAAAAAAGCAGGATATGCTACTAATCCTAAATATGCACAGATTCTCATCAGAATTATTGAAACATATCACCTGCAGGACTATACGTTAATAGCACTTGGAGAAAAAACGCCTGATTCAACAGATCCGCTTTGGGCTGGTACAATAAATGGAAATCGCGATGCTACCTTAGGCACACCAGCTGTATCCAGAACAATTGTTAATTATCCTTCTGGTGTTTTCAAAATAAACGAAACAAGAGTGATTTACATCCCTCAGGGAACTGCCTATCTGAAAATAGCTGATGAATACAATCTTTCATTAAACAGGTTATTTGATTTTAATGATATGAAGCCAGCCGAGATATCCGTAAAAGATGAATTGCTTTATCTCCAGAGAAAAAGAAAATCAGGTGCAGTTGTATTTCATGTGGTGCAGGATGGTGAATCGCTTCATGATATTGCCCAGCTGGAAGGTATCAGGATGGAAAGTTTGGCAGAATATAATTTGCTTCGTAATGATATGCAGCCTGCTATAGGAGCCCAGCTTTACCTGCAGAGTAAGGCACCCGTAATGCCGCCGGTAGATAAAACAGTTCAGCAATCTGCGCTTGGAAAAGAACAGGCGGAACAATCATTAAATACTGCTACTATTCTTCATACAGTTCAACCTAAAGAAACTGTTTATGCGATTGCGAAAAAATATGAGGTAGCAATGGAAGAAGTGTTGAAATGGAATGGCCTGCAGAATACAGATTTAAAAACAGGACAGCAACTCAGGATCAATAAAAAAACAGCTGATGCCACCAATTAAACTGCACGACAAGGTATTCGACAATTATTTATCAGAAAAAGACATACAGGATAAAGTAAAATACATTGCTGACCAGCTGAACAGCGATTACAAGGGCAAGCGCCCTCTTTTTATTGCCATACTCAATGGCTCATTCATGTTTGCAGCAGATGTTTTCAAAAATCTGTCTATAGATGCTGAGATCTGTTTCATCAAACTGGCTTCTTACAGGGGCATGAAATCCAGCGGTGATGTAATTACCGCTATTGGTCTTGATGTTGACCTTTTCGCAAGGGATGTGGTGATACTGGAAGATATCGTGGATACCGGCAAAACTCTTACAGATTTTTTACCCAAACTCGATCACCAGCAGCCCAATTCCCTGAGAATTGCAGCCCTCCTGCACAAGCCCGATGCCACCCAGTATCCTTTGAAGATCGATTACCTGGGGTTCAGCATTCCGAACAAATTTGTTGTTGGATATGGCCTTGATTACGACGGGCTTGGACGAAATCTAAAAGAAATCCTTCAATTAGCGGATAACGCTTGACTTCTTACGCCGGGTTTTGTAATTTATCGGCCTAGATTGTTTTGAAGCACTTTGTAAATATAATCCTTGCCTTTTTTTGTCCTTTGCTTGCTTTTTCACAGTACTACATGAAAGGCCAGGTGCGGGACGAAGCAGGCAACGCATTGCAAAACGCAACCATTGCCCTCCTCAGTACTGGTTATGTATATTTTTCTGGTTCGGAAGGAACTTTTGGCATTGTTACAAACAGGAAGATAGATACACTTGCCATTTACCTGGAAGGGTATCAGCGTCACCAGCAGATTGTTGATGCTACTGAATTTGTAGACATTAAACTGAAGAAAGTTCCACTGATCAAAAATACGCGGACAAATAAACTGGCTTCCCTAACTGAGAACCTGAAAAGAGAAACGCAACAGCAATGGTTTACTGGCGATGAGACCTATGCCAGTCTTATCGAAAACCAGTTTATAAATGCAACCGCCTATCCGTCAACAGGACTTACACTTAATATTGACAGGGCATCTTACAGTAACATCAGGCGGTTTCTTACTATGAATACACCCGTTCCGCCGGATGCTGTACGCATTGAGGAAATGCTGAATTATTTCAACTTCAATTACCAGGAACCGGCTACAAATAAAACATTCGAATTTAAAACACAGCTTACAGGATGCCCGTGGAATAAAAATAACCAGCTGCTGTACGCTCATATATCATCAAAAAAACTCCGGTTTGATAGTCTTCCTCCAAGCAATTTTGTTTTCCTGATTGATGTATCAGGTTCCATGGATATGCCTAACAGGCTTCCGCTTCTGAAAGCAGGTTTTAAATCTCTCGTGAATAATCTTCGCGATAAGGACTCTGTTTCCATTGTTGTTTATGGCGGGATGGTAGGCATTGCACTTCCAACTACCGGCGGATGTGACAAGACTACAATTCTTAAAACAATCGACAGCCTGCAGCCTGGCGGATCAACACCTGGTGCTTCAGGGATAAAGCTCGCTTATAGCGTGGCGCGAAATCATTTTATTAAGAACGGAAATAACAGAATTATACTTGCTACTGATGGCGATTTTAATGTTGGTTTGAAAACTGATGATGAACTGGAAGAAATGATATCGACTCAATGCAAATCCGGGATTTATCTTACCTGTCTTGGAATCGGCATGGGCAATTATAAAGATTCAAAGATCCAGACCCTTGCGCAAAGAGGCAATGGAAATTTTGCTTACATAGACAGCTATAACGAAGCAGAAAAAGTTTTGCTGAAGGAATATACACAAACACTTTTTGCTGTTGCCGATGATGCATTCCTTGATGTAACCTTTGACCCGGAATATGTAAAAGAATACAGGCTTCTCGGTTTCGATAACAAGGTAGGTGCTATTAAAGATGCAGAGGCTACTGTTGAAGGTGGTGAAATCGGGTCAGCAAATTCCACAATGATTGCATTCGAGATTGTTCCAACAAAAGGAGGGATGGATATGGCCGAACAGGGTACGAATTTCCGGCCGGTTAGTTTTAATCTTCATTACAAACTTCCACGTTCAGATGAAAAAATGGAGATAAATGAACATCCTGAAGTAGAATTTATGCCATTTGCAAAAACACCAAAGTGTTACCAGTTTGTAAGTTCAGTGATTATGTTTGGATCAGTACTCCGGAAATCACGTTATGTAAAAGATATCACATGGAATGAAATCAGTGACATTGCATCTTCTTCCGCGGACCCGGAGAATTACTCTCAACGTGAATTTCTTACTCTCATTCAGCAGGCCAGGTTGATTTATAGCAGGAAAAGAAAAAAAGAAAGGGAGCGTGAATAGCTCCCTGGTTAATTTTTATTAAGAGAACATTTCTCTCATTTTATCAAAGA
Source organism: Flavisolibacter sp. (assembly GCA_045805105.1). Lineage (GTDB taxonomy): Bacteria > Bacteroidota > Bacteroidia > Chitinophagales > Chitinophagaceae > Flavisolibacter. The sequence goes on from JBJMLW010000160.1 coordinate 4,740, forward strand.
ATGATTTCTGGTTTTTATCGGGGTTTGGTTTGAAATTATGCGAATGCGATAATTTTTCCAGTGCCGCTTTTTCTTCGGATGATACCTGTTGCGGCGTCCACACATTTACCTGTACCAGTTGATCTCCTCTTTCATAACTGTTTACTGCAGGAAAACCTTTGCCCTTCAAACGAAAAACTTTTCCGCTTTGTGTCCCTGCAGGAATTTTGATTTTTGCACGGCCGTCTATTGTAGGAACTTCTACCTGCGTTCCAAAAACTGCATCAGTAAATGAAATATAAAGTTCATAGGCAACGTTCAAACCTTCCCGTTGTAGTTCCTTATGCGCTTCTTCTTCTATTAGAATTATAAGATCTCCTGCCATGCCACCCCGTTCGCCTGCATTTCCCTTGCCGCTGATGTTCAATTGCATTCCTTCCTGTACACCGGCGGGAATATCAATTGATACTGTTTCCTCTGAATATACCCTGCCTTCACCTTTACAATTGTTACACTTGGAAGTAATGGTTGATCCTTCTCCCTGGCAGGTTGGACAGGTAGTTACAGTTTGCATCTGTCCTAAAAATGTATTGGTTACTTTCCTAACCTGCCCGCTGCCACCACAGGTGCCACACGTCTGAACGCTGTTTTTGTCCTTCGCACCACTGCCACTGCATACAGAACAGGGAATATATTTTTTTACCTTGATATGCTTGGTAACGCCTTTTGCAATTTCCTCGTAATTCAGTTTTAACTTGATCCGCAGATTGCTTCCCCTTATTCCGCGTGTGCGTTGTCCACCCCTGGTACGTGTACCGCCACCACCACCTCCGAAGAAACTTCCGAAAATATCTTCACCGAAAATATCTCCAAACTGACTGAAGATATCTTCCATATTCATATTTCCCGGATGCCCGCCACGACCATTGCTGCTTACACCTGCATGTCCGTATCGGTCATATTGTGCACGACGATCCTGGTCGCTTAATATTTCATATGCTTCCGCTGCTTCCTTGAATTTTTCTTCAGCACTTTTATCCCCCGGATTGCGGTCGGGATGGTATTGCATGGCCACTTTGCGATAAGATTTCTTGATCTCATCCGCACCGGCATTCTTCGGCACACCAAGCACTTCGTAATAATCTCTTTTGGCCATATTAACTTGTTCCATATAAAGTCCATTACTGGACAATGATTCAAGGCATGCAAAGCATACCTATGATAATTATTTCCCCACAACTACTTTTGCAAAGCGAATGATCTTGTCATTCAGGTAATATCCCTTTTGAACTTCCGCTACTACTTTCCCTTTCATATCTGTTCCTGCATCCAGTTCGGAAATCGCTTCATGAACATCTGGGTTGAACTCTTTACCAACAACAACCATTGGCTTCAAACCTTTACCGGACAAAGTATTGCGTAGTTTTGTAAAAACCAATTGAACGCCTTCTTTTATCTGTGATGCATCTTCAGTAGAATCCAGTTGTTTCTGTGCTCTTTCACTATCATCAAGAACGTCAAGAAGGTCGGTAATTACATCCCGGGATGCTGTCTGGATCAATTCAATTCTTTCCCTGGCATTCCGTCTTTTGAAATTCTCAAATTCTGCAGCCTGTCTTAAATACCTGTCGTTAAGCTCCTGGATTTTTTCCTTTAATTTCTCCACTTCCGGCTCCTGGGTAACGGGTTCATTCAGGTGCTGGTTGCCATCGAGGTTTTCATCAGAATTCATATTGAGGGAAACTTCTTCAGCCTGGGAACGGCCATTCTCCTGTGTTTCAGATTACTTCATGTCCTTCAAAATTGTTTGCAAATGTAGGACTGTCAAGAATATTGCCAACGAACCTTTAAGGACAAAATGTCCTAAAACGTTGGCCGCAAATTGCAAATGTCAAGCTTCAAGACCTTAACGCTGAAATGTAGGTTTCGTAATGAGTGATTTTATGTAAAGAGTTTCTGCAGCTTGTGGCTTGCAGCTTTTCTCTACCTTGCGCCTCATGAAAAAATTGCTTCTGAAGAAGAAGATTGCGGGGAGGATAGCAAACGGACATCCATGGATCTTTAATAATGAAGTGGAGAAAACTGAGGGCAGTCCAGAGGCAGGGGATATTGTTGAGGTTTATTATCATGATCGAAAATTTGCCGGCCGGGGATATTTTAATCCAAAATCCCAGATCGTTGCACGCCTTTTGACAACGCAACGTTCAATTGAAATCAATGATGATTTTTTTACAGATAAACTTACGCAATGCTGGAATTACCGGAAACAGCTCGGCTATACGGAAAATTGCCGGTTGGTCTTCGGAGAGGCAGATGGCCTGCCTCAACTGATCATAGACAAGTTCAATGATTATTTTGTTATTCAAACCCTGGCTCTCGGTATTGACCGGTGGAAGCCTTCGATAATCGGGGCTATTAAAACAATTTTCAAACCTAAAGGAATTTTTGAAAGGAATGATGTTCCTGTTCGTGAACTTGAAGGACTTCCCCAGCAAAAGGGTTTTTTATCTGAACCCTTTGACCCTAAAATCATTATCAGGGAAAATGGTTTACAATTTCATGTAGACCTTGAAAACGGACAGAAGACCGGATATTTTCTTGATCAGCAGGATAATCGCAGGGCTATTGCTAACATCGTTAAAGATGCCGAAGTATTGGGAGCCTTTACCTACACGGGAACGTTTGAAATTCATGCAGGATTTTATGGAGCGAAAAGTGTGCTTGGTCTGGATATTTCGGATAATGCTGTTATGCAGGCTAACAGAAATGCAGCCCTGAATGGTCTCGACCAAATTGTAAAATTTCAGGCTGCGAACGCATTTGATGTACTCAAGCAATGGACGAAGGATGAAAGA
>JBJMLW010000161.1:0-3515 GCA_045805105.1 Flavisolibacter sp.
CGGATGAATGGAATAAGAAAAAAACTGAAGGCAAATGGAAGGATGCACCCGGATACGGGATGGCAAAAAAAGGACACATTGCCCTTCAGGATCACGGAAGTGAAGCATGGTTCAGGAATATAAAGATTAAGGAGCTGTAGTTTGGTGGTATAATAGTTTAATAGTTTGTTGGGATGAGTTCCTGGATGTAACTGACGTTATCATATTATTGGTTTATTAGTAGGCCTCGTCCAGAATAAACTCTACAACTCAAGGCGAACCATAAACTAATAAACTGATAAACAATTAAACCCTATTGTTACTGAACCGCCACCTTCTTCGCCTTTGAAAACGCTTCGGTCAAATGGTGCGGTTTTTTCACAGGAACAGATTCCTCCTGGCGTTTACTTCTTTAATACAGGTACACCCCAATCGCGCCCAGGATCAATCCTGCAATTGCAATTTTAGTTTTCATGTTCGTCTTTAGAATTATAATGTCAATTGCCGTGCCACGCAAGGGCCAGTTGTCATAGAAATTCTAATTTAGAAAGGAGCGTTAAGAGCACTCTCCTATCTTTACATTGATCAACAATATTGCCATGCATAAGGTTTCCCGGCTCATTAAAATCTTCTTATCTGGTTTCCTGTTTTTATCTGTTCAATCCGGTTTCGCAACTCCTAAAACCGATTTTTACCAGATAAGAATTTACCACCTGAAAACAATGGAACAAATGCAAATGATGGATACATATCTGAAAGATGCATTGCTGCCCGCATTACACCGGGCCGGCATTAAAAGGGTTGGCGTATTCAAACCGCTGGCAAATGACACCGCTGAATTGAAAGCGATATATGTCTGGATTCCATTTTCTTCAGAAAAAAGCTTTTTCAAACTCGATAAGGAATTGCAAAAGGATGATGCTTATATGCGGGCTTCAAAACCGTTCCGCGAAGCAGCATCCACACAGCCTCCATATGATCGGATTGAATCCATTTTACTTGAAGCCTTCGAAGGACAAAAGCATTTTATTGCAGCAGAAAAAAAACCTGGAACTATTTTCGAATACAGGAGCTATGAAAGTCCGACAGAAGACCTTCATCGAAAAAAAATGATGATGTTCAATAAAGAGGAAATAACGCTTTTCAAAAAATTAGATTTCAATATTGTTTTTTTTGCGAAGGTTTTGTCCGGCAGCCGCATGCCTAATTTTATTTACATGCCAAGCTTTACAAGCGTGGATGAAAGAAACAAGCACTGGCAAACCTTCGGTGCAGACCCAACCTGGAAAGCCATGCAGGCAAATCCTGAATATGAAAACAAGGTTTCTGTTTCAAGAATCGAATCTGTGTTGATGGCGGCGACGGAGTATTCGGATTTATGAGAAAGAAGCTGCGAGCTGCGAGTTTTGAGCTACGAGCAATTCTCGCAACTCGAAGCTAATAGCTCGCAGCTTTCACTGGTTGATGTATTCCTTCAAATGCGAAATGGTTTCCTGCTGCATCAATATTGTTTCTTTAACAACGTCGCTCATGGAGATGATGCCTCTTAATTCGGAGCCTGAAAAAACAGGTATGTAGCGGATGTTTTGTTCTGTCATTAATTCCATGCAGTATTCAACAGTATCCTGTGGCGAAACCCTTGGTAGGTCCTTACTCATAATTTCTTCAACAGTTGCTTCCGTAGAGCTTTTTCCCTGCAGAATTACTTTTCTCGAATAATCTCTTTCGGTAACAATACCCCGGAAGGTTCCATTATCATCCATTACTACTACTGAACCGATATTTCTGGCCGCCATTATCTCCAGGGCTTCTAACACCGAGGATCCCAGGGGAACAGAGATGGCTTTACTGCCTTTACGTGAAAGGATTTGATTGACTGTATGCATAGCAAGCTTTTGTATAGGTAATTTACGGATTTTTTTTGTGAGTGAGATGATGATGGCCGCACCGGGTACAGAAAGCACAAGACAAAAAAACAGTCAAATTAATCAGCCGGGCATCTGCACTATTGCTGAGTAAGTTCATTTCTACGTTTTTTCCTTTCCGATACCAAAGAACAGGCAAAGAATAGCATCTATGTACTGTTGCATTTCCTTAGGCGAAATGGCAGGGTCATAATAGAAATAATACCATTCTGAATCTTTGAAACTGGGCTTGATACTGGTGCCTTCGGTTATGAAAACTTTATTTTTCGATAGCTTCTGGCCTCCTAATGACCTGCTGTCCGGATTCATGTTTTGCATTACGATCGTGATCATGACCCGGTCATTATGGTTAAGCACCAGGTAACCGGTGGCAGGATCATAATCGACGTGGACAGGCAGATTGCGGATGTTTCCATCCAGTTGATAAGTGGCTGCTGAAACTGTTGTTATTCCTTTATGTTTACCAGGGCCAGGCGCCTTTTTTTCAAAGGCGAAATAGCCTATTACCTCATCTTCTTCATATAATTCGGCGAGCATTGGGGAACGATAATATTTAATCCCCGTTGTATTATCCGTATACATCTGTTTTTCCTCGCTCCATTCCATTCGCAGTTTTATTTTTCTTCCATCTTCATACAACAGCTTTCCATAGCGTCGTTCTCTCGATTTATAATTGTAAGCCATGTCAATACCCGTAACGGATTTAAAAAAACCTGCTGCCAGTTCGCTGCTATTGATCAGGGGTGTTGAGGATGCGTCCCAGCCATCTTTGTAATTCACTGTTGCTACAGTGTCTGTTTCAGATTGAAGACTCATGATATAATTACCGGCATCGAGAAAGCTTCCTTTTGTTTTCAACAGGTATTTTGCCGGCGAATTCATTGATCTTACAACTTCATCTTCCATTTGTTTATAACTGCCTATCACAATCTTGCCTGGAAGTGGTGCGATATTTCCAAGAACTTCATTCACCATCGTGTCCATTCTTGCCACAAATTCATCCTGGTTCATCCAGGCAACAGGTCGCATGTAGCCGGACACGTTGTAATATTCCAGTTCATGTTCTGTTTTGTTTGAGAAGATCGTTTGGCCGTTTTGTACAACACGCGCTTCCATATGCCACTCAACCGCAAAACCTGTTGTAGCTCTTGTGATGAAAGAAAGAATTGAAACCTGGAAATCATTCGCTGCTCCAGCAGCTTTTGGCTCTTTTATTTTGGCTTTGCCAAAGCCCGCGATATAGTCATATTCAATCTTATCAGGCAGATCAACCTGCGTGGCTTTTAGTTTATTCTTTAATGATGATGATGTGGATGCAAATATTAACTCCTGCACATTTTTTTCATTGGTGTACGCCGGGAAATTATTTTCTGCTATCCACCTTTGTGTATGTTGAAAAGACAAAAGCTTCACTGTCTGGGCAAAGATTTTTGAATGAAAGACAGTGATGAAGAAAAACAATATGAGCAGGCGAGATTGCAAAATGCAGAAGGTTTTGGTTTACCTAATTTATGATTTTCTGACCTCTTACCCGAATGCTGTTTGCCCTCTCGCTCTGTTCTCCGCTTTTCTTCTCTCTACGACGTTCACTAATATTCCTTCAACCCCTTC
>JBJMLW010000162.1:0-2368 GCA_045805105.1 Flavisolibacter sp.
AGATTTTTTCTACCTGGCTTATCGGAGACTGTGGCATATGAGTAGCCCGGATGCACGAGGTTACCCGTTGTTGCACCAGGTCCGGGACTGCATGTTGTTGTAAAAATTGTGTGGCAATCTGTACACTTATTTCTTCGTGTCCTTCCACTTTACCTGATGAATACCCTGTATCATGAAACCACGCTGCCAACATCAGAACGAATGTATCATCGTCATTGAGGCGGTAATAATCAGACATCTGGCTGGCTGCATCTGCAACACTTTCTGTATGATCCAGATTATGGAAAACAAATTGGGGTTTAACATGATGCGTAAACAACTCAGTCACAAAATGACGTGCCTTTGATAAAATTTGTTCATGAGATTCATTCATGTGGTGCGTTGTTTGATAGGTAAATTTAATAAATGATGGAACAGTTAACTCAAACGAGATGCCCGGTTTTTCAAAAACTTCTCATCGTATGTGCCATAACGTTACAAATGGGTTGCCATCATGAAAGTTATACATCCCCGGAAGGGTATGATTTGCGGTCACCAGAAAAATTGGAACTGGGAAAAGTTCTCAACGAAATTTCCGGTATCACCTATAACCAGGATAATGAAACAATTCTGGCTATCTCAGACAGTAAGGAAAAAGTTTTTGAACTGAATGTAAACAGGCACAAACTGAAAGATTATACAGACAAAGTAGTTGGTTCAAATTCCGACCTGGAAGATATCGTTAAAGTAAAAGAAACAGTTTACATCCTGTCCAGTAAAGGCATCATTTACGCAATAAATAAAACCAAGGATTCAACCGGTGTTCAGCAATATCCTTTCTGGTCTTCTGATCAGAATGACTTTGAAACTTTGTATTACGATCCATCTGTAAATAGCCTGATTATGTTATGCAAAACATGTGCCTCCGACAAGGGAAAACAAATGCGTTCTGCATATCGGTTTGACCTGGATGCCCATACTTTTGATTCTACTGCATTTTATACTATCAGTACCGAAGATGTACATAAAGTGATGAAGGATAATGACGTTAAATTCGAACCTTCTGCTGCAGACATACATCCTTTGAATAAAAGGCTGTATATTCTCTCATCTGCAGGCAATGCACTTGTGATAGCCGATACCCGTGGTAAAGTTATTGAAGGATATCACCTGAATCCGGATGAACATCCCCAGGCAGAGGGATTATCCTTTGCACCAAATGGGGATATGTATATTTCGAATGAAGCGAAATATGGGACTCCTACACTTCAGATTTTTCGCTACCAGGCTAATAAGAAAAAATAAATGGCTACCATGAAAAGAATGATGATTTTCTTTTTTACCACGTTTCTTGCATTTACAGCTATCGCACAACCCGGCGTTACAGAGCCCGATTCCATCAATCAGCGGGTTTTTCTGCTGGGTGATGCAGGAACATTGGTAGGTGAAACTCATCCCGTGATCGACTGGCTGAAAAAAAATGTAGACTGGAATGATGAAAAAAATTCCATCCTTTTTTTGGGAGACAATATTTATCCGCTCGGACTTCCACTCGAAGGTGATCCAAGTTATCCACCGGCAAAAAAGATCCTGGATTATGAACTGAGCATTGTAAAAAACAAAAAATCGAAAGCCTATTTCATTCCCGGAAATCACGATTGGCGCAATGGTAAGTTAGGAGGATGGGAACAGGTTATCAATCAGGAAGATTATATCAATTCACTTGATCAGAAAAACATTCAGGCATGGCCACTTAATGGTTGTCCTGGTCCTGTTGAAGTAGAACTTTCCGACAAGATCGTAGTGGCTTTAATAGACAGTCAGTGGTTTCTTTTTCTTCATGATAAACCCGGACCCGGATCCAACTGCGATTCAAAAACCATTGATGAATTCCAGACACAGCTTACGGAAATTGCAAATGCCCATCCTAACCAGCTGCTCATTATTGCCATGCATCATCCTATCATGTCTTATGGTGTGCATGGTGGAGATTATACCTGGAAGGAACACATTTTTCCATTTACTGCCATTAACCCGAATCTGTACATTCCCTTGCCAATAATCGGATCAATATATCCCCTGACACGGGGGGTTTTTGGCAATGTACAGGACCTGAAACATCCTCTTTATAAAACAATGGCAAATGTGATTGAGGAAGCAGTTAAAAAACATCCTAATAAAATTTTTGTTGCAGGACATGACCACAGCCTTCAGTTAATCATAAAGGACAGTGTTCCATATATTGTAAGCGGAGCTGGCGTAAACTCTTCACGTGCAACAGATGGTAAATACAAAATTTTCTCTGAAGTTGAACTTGGGTTTTCTGTAATTGAGGTATGGAAAAGCGGAAAAGTAAATATCAAGTTTTACGATGTAGCGAATACTGATA
>JBJMLW010000163.1:0-2809 GCA_045805105.1 Flavisolibacter sp.
AAGGAACGGTGACTACCAATGTGCTGGCAGATAAACTTCAGACCAAGGCGGCATCTGTTACCGACATGATGAAAAAACTCAGCGCAAAAAAGTTGCTGAACTATAAACCATACTACGGGTTTTCACTAAGCCTCGAAGGAAAAAAAATTGCCCTTTTTATTATACGCAGGCACAGGTTATGGGAATTCTTTCTTTCAGAAAAACTCAAGTTTGCCTGGAATGAAGTTCATCCCATTGCAGAAGAACTGGAACATGTAAGCAGCCGGCAGCTAATAGACAGACTTGATGAATACCTCGGTCATCCGCAGTTTGATCCGCACGGTGATCCCATACCCGACAGCAAGGGAAAAATCCGCAATATCAACAAAACTCCTCTTCCTGAATTACCATTTCATCAACCAGCGGAAGTATGCCAGGTAACAAATCAATCGGATGAAATGCTTGAATTACTTCAGCACCGCAACATCGGCATCGGCACGAAGCTGGAAGTAAAAAAACATTTTGATTTTGATCATTCAATCGAAATCAAAATCAAAAATCATTCTTTCACTATCAGTGAACAACTGGCTAAAAACATTTTTGTTTCATATGAACACAACTCCTGGCTATAATTCTCTCAGTGAAGTTCACCAGAGCGTGGATACAACCAGTACAACGAAACCTGGATGGAGACGTTTGCTTTCATTTTTCGGTCCTGCTTACCTTGTAAGTGTTGGCTATATGGACCCAGGAAACTGGGCAACGGATCTTGCAGGAGGCAGCCAGTTTGGCTATAAGCTCATATGGGTACTCCTTATGAGTAATCTTATGGCACTACTGCTTCAAAGTTTATCAGCAAGACTGGGTATTGTACGTGGCCGCGACCTTGCACAGGCTAACAGGGAAACCTATCCGAAATATATTAATTACGGACTGTATGGTCTTGCTGAAATTGCCATTGCTGCCTGCGATCTTGCAGAAGTTCTTGGAATGGCTATAGGCATACAATTGCTTTCCGGAATTCCCTTATTATGGGCTGTTCTGATTACCGTTTTGGATACTTTTCTTCTATTATTGTTGCAACGGCTCGGGATGCGGAAGATGGAAGCGTTTATTATTTCACTCATTGCAATTATCGGTTTATCATTTCTTCTAGTCATTATTATGGCAAAGCCACCACTGGGAGAAGTGGCAAAGGGTTTCATTCCTTCCATTCCAAATGACACGGCATTGTATATCGCAATCGGTATCATAGGAGCAACTGTAATGCCACATAATCTGTATCTCCATTCGGCACTTGTACAAACACGGAAAATCAGGCGGGATGAAAAAGGAATCAGGCGGGCACTTAAATTGAATTTTTGGGACAGTACTATTGCACTTAACCTTGCATTTTTTGTAAATGCAGCTATACTCATTCTTGCTGCAAGGGTATTTTATGAAAAAGGTTTGAATGTTGCCGAAATCCAGGAGGCACATAAATTATTAGAACCATTACTTAGTTCTAAAGTGGCTCCCTACCTGTTTGCGATTGCGCTCATTGCTGCAGGACAAAGTTCTACTGTTACAGGAACACTTGCCGGACAAATAGTAATGGAAGGTTACCTGCGTCTGAGAATCAATCCATGGATGCGAAGATTAATTACACGCATGGTTGCCATCATACCTGCAGTTATTGTAATCATGATCAATGGCGAACAGGACATCAATAGTCTTCTTGTATTGAGCCAGGTTATTCTCAGCCTGCAATTGGGTTTTGCTGTAATTCCATTGATACATTTTGTCAGTGATAAAAAAACAATGGGTGTGTATGCAATTAAACCATATGTACAGGTTTTAGCATGGCTGATTGCTTCACTTCTTGTTTACCTCAATATCAGGATGGTGATTGAACAGGCAGCCAAATTCTTTGAAACGAGTGATAGTGTTTTCTGGAAAACCATTATCATTATCGGCGGACTTGTTTTTCTTTTCCTGTTAATTACAGCTGTGATCTATCCACTCCTGAGTAAAAAGCCGAAGGATGTTTTACTCCAGGTACATAAGGCAGTGCCGGCAATTCAGGAAGTGATGCTTCCCGGATACAAAAGAATTGCTGTAGCCCTTGACTTCAGCATACGCGATCAAAATCTGATTGCTCATGCCATGCGACAGGCAAACGGAGAGACGCGCATCATTGTAATTCATATAGTAGAAAGTGCCTCTGCAAAAGTACTGGGCGGTGAAGCAGATGACTTTGAGACAAGGAAAGACCAGGAAAAACTGGATGAATATGTTACTTACCTTGAACAGAAGGGATTTCCTGCAGAATCAAAACTTGGCTTCAGGAGCAGGCAGAAAGAAATTCCAAAACTTGTAAAAGAAGCGGGTGCTGACCTTCTGATTATCGGTGCGCATGGTCATAGCGGAGTAAAAGACTGGCTATATGGAGAAACGATTGATGCGGTAAGGCACAGGCTAAAAATACCGGTGCTGATAGTAAGTTAGCCGATCAAAGATTTGGATTATACTTAGATCCACTGAGAACGAATGCTCAATATTCAATTTTCAACACACAATGAACAATTTTGTGATCGAAGCATTAAATCGATGGAAAAGACTTGAGAATTGAAAATGAGCATTGAATATTGAAAATTATTTTCAAATTCAATGCTCAGAATCTTAATATCAATTAGCGCAGGTCAACTACTTCCACTCCTGCATGTTTTGACTTATCAAATGAAAAGTCTTTGTCGGAAGATGTTCCGCTTGCTTTCATGCTGGTGATTGTATAGCTGTAACGTCCACCGGTTTTTTCCAGGAACCTCGCACTGTAATTGCTATTTGTGGC
>JBJMLW010000164.1:0-4073 GCA_045805105.1 Flavisolibacter sp.
GGTGCCAATGTGGGAATGATCTTCATGCTGGCAGTAGAACAGGAATATGATGAACTTGATATGGCCATTCGTCTTTTCCAGAATAGTATGATGCGTTGCCGTTTTTCAAGTGTTCCCATTGTTGTGGCACCGCACGGACTGGCCCTCGGCGGGGCTTGTGAGATGAGCCTTCACAGTGATAAAGTTTGTGCTGCTGCCGAAACCTATACAGGCCTTGTGGAATTAGGTGTCGGTCTGATCCCCGGAGGCGGTGGAACCAAGGAATTTGTTCTCAGGGCATCTGATGAAATGCATGAAGATGAACCTGAAACCATCACACTTAAAAATCGCTTTCTTACCATAGCTACTGCAAAAGTGGCAACATCAGCGAAAGAAGGATTTGATATTGGCGTATACAGGAAAGGACTTGATGAGGTGGTAATGAACCAGAGCAGAAGGGTAACGGAAGCAAAAAAATCCGTTATCGAACTCTTTGATTCAGGTTATGTAATGCCTGTACAGCGTAAAGACATTAAGGTTCTTGGACAAAGTGCCTTGGGTGCATTGTATGCTGGAATTAATGGAATGTGGAGAGCGGGATATGCAACTGATCATGATGTTACGGTAGCAAAAAAGCTGGCTTATGTAATGTGTGGCGGGGATCTGAGTGAACCTTCACTTGTAAGCGAGCAATATCTCCTCGACCTCGAGCGGGAAGCATTTCTATCTCTGTGCGGCGAAAAGAAAACACTCGAAAGAATACAGAGTGTACTCAAAAGTGGAAAACCAGTACGAAATTGATCTGCGATCTTTGATTTTATGATCTTTGATTTAAGACAATCAAAGTTCAATAAATCAAAAATCAAAAATTCTCTCCTATGGGTGAAGTAGAGATCAACCATGACCGGGGTATCATTTCCATTCTTTCACATATTTATACATACGGACTTGCAGCGAATGAGGAATTGACCGAACGGATCAGGTTTGAAATTGAAACCATGTGGAATGCACCGCAGGGAACAATTGTTTACCGCAACGAATCTTACAAAGTTGTTTTTATTATTTCAGCCACTCATGATAAAAATATTTCCGAACTGGAAGTTTTACAGAACACCAATCCGCGCAATAATTATTTACGCATTGAAGAATATGTTGCCGGCAATATTTCATTTGTAGATGGCCTTTCATGTAATACAGGATTCTTTAAACTTGAAAATCTTTACGAAGGATCTACAACTGCAGCTCATGAATATGGTCATACCTTAGGGCTGAACCATCCTCACGACACCGACCTTCGTGGCAAAGGGCGGCCTGGGATTATGTATCCGCGTGGTACACTTGTAGACCCGGAATTTCAATATGATCCATTAAAAAATGCGGGTGAAACCGGTGGAACATTACATCCGCGTTTCAGGGAAGTTCAGGTACAGGACATCAGAAATCTGAATCTTCATCGCCTTGATTTTAACCGGAACATGGTGGTCCTTGGGGATTTTACAAACGTTTACCACTGGCCACATCTTATATGATGTGATTAAAAAATAAACATATCTTCCCTATACAACTACCTGTTATGAAAAAAATCTTTTTATTCATTCTCGTGTTTGCATGTTTCCATTCATTTGCACAACCGAGACTCCCTAAAAATTATTACTGGCAGAAACTTTCCAATGGTTTGGAAATAGTAGTCATCGAAAACCATAAAGTACCTCTTGCCACAATTGAAATTGCTGTACGTAATGGAGCGTATACGGAAGGACCTGAATACAGCGGACTGTCACACCTTTTCGAACACATGTTTTTCAAAGCAAACCGGGATTATCCAGACCAGGAAAAATTTCTGAAAAGAACGCAGGAACTGGGTGCCATCTGGAATGGAACAACCGGTGATGAACGCGTGAATTATTTCTTTACGTTCGACAGGGATTCTCTTGAAGCAGGATTGAAATTCATGAACGCGGCTATTCGTTATCCGATTTACAGGGAAGAGGATATGCAGAAGGAAAGGCCGGTTGTTGACGGTGAATTCCAGCGGGGAGAAAGCAGCCCTGGCTTCCAGCTATGGATTGAAACGAACAAACGTGTCTGGGGAGATCTTTTTACCAGAAAAAATCCGATCGGCGACCACCAGGTGATCAATACGGCAACACCTGCAAAAATGATGATCATTAAGGATAAATATTATGTTCCGAACAACTCACTGCTTGTAATATGCGGAGACGTTCAACCTGACCAGGCATTCAGCATGGCAAAAAATATTTATGGCGACTGGCAGCCATCCGATATGGATCCGCAGGTGAAATATCCAATTCCGGAATTCCAGCCAATTGCCAAGACCGACTATTTTATCAAAGAGTCTTCAATTGCGCAGACACCAATGATTTTGATGCAATGGCAGGGTCCTGATTTCAGAAATGATTCAATTGGCACTATTGCAGCAGATGTGTTTTCCAAAATACTATCTCTGAATTCATCAAAATGGCAGCAGGCCCTGATTGATAAAGGTTTGGCTACCGGGGCAAATCTTAATTACCAGACCAACCGCTACGTTGGACCCATCCAGATTTTTGTAACTCCAACTCCTGGAAAAATGAAAGAGTGCTACCAGGAAATCATGAACCAGATAAATATGTTTGGAAGGGATGATTATTTTTCGGACGCAGACTTGAAAAAAGCAAAGGAAGGATTGAAAAGACAACAGATAAGGTCCGCAGAAAAACCATCAGCTCTTGCTTCACAACTCACCTATTGGTGGTGCAGTACATCACTTGAATTCTTTACAGACTATTTTCCTGCAATGGACAAAGTGACAAAAGAAGATATCAACCGCTATGTTAACCGTTACATCAAAAACAAGCCGTATGTAGCTGGTATGATCATTAATGAAGAAATGAACAACAAGTATAAACCATCAGAGTACTTTAAAAATTAACACATGAAATATTTACTAATATTCCTTCTTGCTTTTTCAGCAGCTGCCGTAAATGCACAGGATAAAGCTTATGATATGATGATAAACGGGGTGAAAGTAATTGTTGTGCCAAGCGGCAACGAAATTATCCAGATAGACCTTGTAATAAAAGGTGGTGTACAGAATTATTCTTTGAACAAGGCCGGTATTGAAAATCTGGCAATGACAGCACTTACAGAATGTGGAACTGAAAAGGACAGCAAGAATTCATTTAAGAATAAACTGGATGAAGTTGATGCCATGATCTATGGATTCGCAGGAAAAGATGCATCGCATTTCCAGTTAAATTGTATTACAGAAGATTTTGAAAATATATGGCCGCTTTATGTTGATGCACTCACAGTACCAAAATTCGACACGAAAGAATTTGCCAGGATTAAAGAAGAAGCAGTAAACAATCTGCGCCAACAGGAATCTAACCCGGATGGTGCATTGCAGAAAATGGCGATGGAAACAGCTTTTAAAGGAATGGATTATGAAAAGTCGGCAATGGGAACGATAGAAAATGTACAGAAGTTCACAGCACAGGATACAAAAGCGTATTATAAATCAATACTTACACGCTCGCGGATCTTTATTGTGGTTGTTGGTGACATCAGCAAAGCAGACCTGGAAAAGAAAATGACGGCGTTATTAAATAAAATTCCGCAAGGAAAACCATTTGTTTTGAAGAGAGCAACATACACTCCGGCATCTAATTCATTTGTGTCGATGAAAAAAGATGTTGCCACCAATTATATCATGGGCATCAGCTCTGCGCCGCCTGCAAATTCAAAAGATTATTTTCCGGGAGCCATTGCATCCGGCCTGTTCCGCGACCGGTCTTTCCTGGAAGTGAGAACAAAGAACGGACTTTCATATGCGCCTTCGGCTTACATCAGCAGTGGCCTCACGCCTTATTCGGTAATGTACGTGACTACCAAAGAGCCTGATAAATATATCGCCGTTGTGCGGAACATGGTGGACCAGATTAAAAAAGATGGTTTCACTAATGATGAAGTAAAGAATAAAAAAAATACTTACGCTACCTACCAGTATTATGATAATGAAACAAACCAGTCGTTGTGTGCACTGGTTGCCAACAATGAATTAAAGCTGAACGACTGGAAACATGCACTCACCA
>JBJMLW010000165.1:0-5374 GCA_045805105.1 Flavisolibacter sp.
TAATCCATCCAGTCATTATTATCCTGCCATCCTACATCCAGCCCACCGCCAACATCATTGGCAGATTCAGTTTGGATACCAGACATTGCCGAATAATTTTCTGCTTCAATCCTGATCGACGATGAAGGTGGTGGTGGTGCAGCATTTACCGTTATAGTAACATCACTGATTCCGGTTGCATTCTGGTTGTCAGTTACTGTCAACCGGAAAACATATGTTCCCTGAACAAGTCCGGATACACCTGTTGAAGCTGAATTGGAACTTGTAATGGAAGCAGTGTTAGGACCGGACAATTGTGTCCAGCTATATCCTGCTATCGTACCATCTGCATCGCTACCAGTACCGGTTAGTGATACGGAAGATGCAGGTAATGTTATCGTTTGCGGATTACCTGCATTGGCAACCGGTAGCTGGTTTCCGGGCGGTGGTAATTCAACAGGTCCTCCCTGTGGTTTAAATTCAATCCAGTTCAGATTCCATCCACCATTTGCCTGCGATGTATATATGCGCAGTGTCTGTTGTCCTGCAGGAAGAGAAACTGTAGCTGATACTGTTGTCCAGAACTGGAAATTTCCAGTTTGAGGAACCGTTACTGTTGTGAGAATTGTTCCATCAGATTTTCTGAGCTGGAATTGTGCACCCCAGAATTGACCGGCTACCCTGAAGTTCACCTGGTATGAACCAGACAGTGGAAGGTTTACATTATAATCCATCCAGTCGTTATTGTCCTGCCATGCTACATTCAGTCCACCACTAAAGTCAGTTGTAGGTTCAGTTTGAATGCCAAACATTGCTGAATAATTTTCAGCCTCCACAAGTGTTGGAGGACCTGCAACAGCTTTTATTACAACCGGAATTCTTGACCATTCAGACCATAAACCATTTCTCATTACACGTGCTGAATAAGTACCAAGGTTTGTTGCCTGAATCGTATTGGAATTAGCTCCTGGAATAAGGACTCCATCTTTACGCCATTCGTAGGCTTCAAATCCCGGGGCAAGTCCAATTGTAGTATTTACAGTTTGACCGGGCCAGTACTCAGTTTTATTATATAATGGCCATGGGTTAGATGCATATGCTCTTAATAGAAAAGGAAGAAAGTCCGGTTCTATCCAGGTGTTATCCCACGTATTGTGATAGTTATAAGGATATGTCGTTCGCCGGAATTGTGCTCCTGCAGAATCCATAATGGATTTATTATAATCTGCCGTCCCTGGAGTTGGATTCGCATCAAGACCTCCGTTAATGTACCAGATTGGGGTGAACTTAACCTTACTTAAAATATCCGGTGAAGTATAATTACCTGGAGGAGACATGGCAATGGAACCATTAATGTAAGTAGGGTTATCGATCAGCATGTTCAACGTTGCAATTCCACCTGACGACAAACCATTATCAATAACCTGGAAAGGATCAAGTTTATTATTAACAACCATGTAATCGATTAGTTCTTTCATTCCCTGTAAAAAACTAGAACCAAAGAATCCACTAAGTGCAGTTTGCGATTGCATGGCAATTACATATCCGTCAAACCAGCCACCATCAACCATATCCCGGAAACCTTTGCATCCAAGCCATAAATGAAATTCATTATCATAAATTGTTTCACCTGTTTCACCCAGTCCATGCCAGAAAACAAGCATCGGGTATTTTTTACCATCATTGGCTGTGGGATTATACGACTTTGGAAACTTTATCCGGAAGGGAATTCCTTTGTAGATATAACACTTGTACGAATTGGTATTCCATCCGAAATAAGTACGTGGGGTGCGAACCCATTTCCCAATTTGCCCATACTGGGGCTGAACTGGCTTATGAAGTGAATCATAATCGTAAACAGAATCAGCTGGATTTAGAACACTTTGAGCTTGCGCAGAATTTTTACTAAAAACAGCAAGCACAATCAGGAGTAAAATTCGACTTGTAAAATTTTTCATGGCGATACGTAGAATTATTTTATGCGGTAAAGACAGGGAAGATGAATTCCTGATGGCTGTAATTACCGTACCGCCTGTATAGTTGGAATAATTGTACCAGCCTCTGACTTGATTAAATTTCAGAGATTTAGTGTAATAAAAACCCCAACTAATGATTGAAAGAATAAGAAGAGCCTGCTCCATACTGTATTGATTCATTTAATTAATTTGAATGTTAATCAATGGATTTCAATAACAGTTTCTTCATAAGATAGAACCACGTTCTATCCGGGCAGTACCCTTGAAAGTTATTCCGCCTTTTTTTATGTTGTTACAGGTGGCGGGGCATCTGTAAATTTTTTATATCGGCCTGTAAGTTTTCCAATTGTATAAGTAGCCGGAATTACAAATGATTTTACAAACCTGGGTAATTCAGGCATATCGTGCTCCTTTCTGTAGCGGTATAAAAGGTAAGCGCCATCGAATTGTGAAGGTTTTTCCGATCCGCTTTCGTTCATGGCATTGTAAAGTGCCGTAAGATAGAAAATAATATTGTTAACCGGCCTGATCCATCCAAAACAATTTAATTCATCTTCACCCGCATTCCAGAAACGATAGGCCGTTCCTCTTTTAAAATGAGCAGTTTCTCCCACGCCTATATATTCAATTGGCGTATCCCCGATCTGGTAAGCCATCTTCCCATGAAGAACAGTCAGTGCTTCATCCTGCATGTAATGAATGTGCATGATTGGTCGGGAATGCGGCGCGACATAATTTTCTATGATTACTTTTTCTTCACCATTTTCCATTTCAATTCTGTGGAAAATCAGTTCCTCACCAAGATGGTTCTTGATGGTATGGGGTAAAATAAATTTCATACAGCAATTAGTTAGTGTACTTTAAGGTACGTGATTCGGCAATGACTTCAATAGATGAGAAGGAAAAAACTATGGTCTATCGTCTATGGTCCATGGTCTCCTCTATCGTCTTTCTTTCTTAATTTGCGGCATGCAGCAGTACCTGGATCTTTTACAATACATCCTGGATAATGGGGTTTCGAAAAGTGATCGTACCGGAACAGGTACCCTTAGTTGCTTTGGTTACCAGATGCGTTTTGACCTTCAGAAAGGGTTTCCCCTTGTTACCACAAAAAAACTTCATGTAAAAAGCATTATTTATGAACTGCTTTGGTTTTTAAAAGGCGATACCAATGTCAGATACCTCCAGGAAAACGGAGTACGGATCTGGGATGAATGGGCAGACAATAATGGTGACCTGGGACCGGTTTATGGTAAGCAGTGGCGCAGCTGGGAAGGTGCAGATGGTAAAATTGTAGACCAGATAACTGACCTGATTAGCCAGATCCATAAAAACCCCGACAGCAGGCGCCTGATTGTGAGTGCATGGAATGTGGGTGATTTACCAGAAATGGCCCTGATGCCCTGTCATGCTCTTTTTCAGTTTTATGTGGCCAATGGACGTTTAAGCTGCCAGTTATACCAGCGGAGTGCTGATGTTTTTCTTGGTGTGCCTTTCAACATTGCATCCTATGCCTTATTAACACTCATGATTGCACAGGTTTGTGATCTTCAACCGGGAGAATTCATTCATAGTTTTGGCGACGTACATATTTATAATAATCATCTCGAACAGGTAAAATTACAGTTAGGCAGGTCTCCATTTCCACCTCCGCAAATGAAACTGAATCCGGAAGTGAAAGATATCTTCCAGTTTAATTTTGAAGATTTTACTTTGGAAAACTACCAGTCGCATCCATCTATTAAAGCTCCGGTAGCCGTTTAATTTACTGATGATGAATGAAAGCTTTTCTTCCGAAGCACATCCGGATTTTTATCTTAGTCTGCTTGTTGCAGCAGATGAAAAAAATGTGATTGGAAAAAATAACAATCTCCCCTGGCACCTTCCTTCCGACCTTAAATATTTTAAAAACCAGACATGGGGAATGCCGATCCTTATGGGACGAAAAACTTTTGAATCAATTGGAAAACCACTCCCGGGAAGAAAAAATATTGTAATCACCAGAAATAATAAATGGCAACATGAAGGTGTAATTGCAGTTCATTCTATTGATGAAGCAGTGAAAACAGCAAAGGATGCGGGAGCACGGGAAATTTTTGTGATCGGCGGCGGTGAGATATTCAAAGATGCATTTTCAAAGTCAAACCGGATTTACCTCACACGGGTGCATCATCAATTTGATGGCGACACTTTTTTCCCTGATGTAGATCCCGGTAAGTGGAAGCAGGTTAGAAGTTATTTTCATGCTGCAGATGAACAAAACAAGTATGCACACACTTTTACTCTTTGGGAGAAGAAATCTTAGCTGCGCGCTGTGCGTCACGCGCTAAGCGACTATTCCCAGGCTGGTCTCCCAGAGTTTGAAAGTTGAATGTATGATCACCGTTGCCCAATGGGTCCCCGATAAGTATCATAACAGTAATATGTGGATATACGGGAGACTTATTGTGGAAGGATATTATTATAAGTCGCGAAGCGCGTGGCGAGCCGCGAGCCGCGTTTCTTTTTTCTTTCCTATTTTCATTAATCATTTCTGATCGTGTACACCTCCATCCGCCTTCTCAAAAAATTTATTCATTACTATGTTACTGCAGTCAATGGAAAGGGTCACGGCATGCATTCCCCTTTCGTGTTTGATTTCATTCTTAATGTATTGAATAATGCTTCAGGTTACCAGCCGCCCTTAAAAATTGAAGCAATGCGCCGGAAAATGCTTTCAGATAAAAGGTCAGTGATTGGAATGGACTATGGTGCTGGTTCACGGAAAAAAAATAATGAGAAAAGTGTTTCCGATATAGCGCGTTCGGCACTGAAACCAAAAACATATGCAGAACTGTTTTACCGGATGGTAAAACATTACCAGCCATCAACGATTCTTGAATTGGGAACATCGCTGGGAATTACTACAGCTTACCTGCATTCAGGAAATCCTGATGCGCAAATATTTACAATTGAAGGCAACAAAGCAATTGCAGATATAGCAAAAGAAAATTTTCAAAAACTTGAAGTCGGAAATACAGAAGTCATTATTGGAAATTTCAATGATGTTCTGCCGCAGCTTTTACAAAACAACCCGGTAATTGATTTTGCTTTTATTGACGGAAATCACCGGTTTGAGCCAACACTTCAATACTTTCATCAGTTGCTTGAATGTTCACACGCGCAAACGATACTTGTGTTTGATGACATTCACTGGAGTAGTGAGATGGAGCAGGCCTGGAAAAAAATCAGGGAACACCCGCGGGTAGTGTATACTATTGACATTTTTTTTCTTGGTTTTGTTTTTTTCAGGGAAGAATTCAAAGTAAAACAGAATTTTACCATCCGCTTCTGATGAAAAGGATTTCATTTTATATTTTCATTTTTTTCAGCTTCTCTGCATCTGCACAGGATCTTTCGTTGTATGAAAGACATTACTA
>JBJMLW010000166.1:0-2954 GCA_045805105.1 Flavisolibacter sp.
AAATATGGATTTCTGCCTGCTGAACTTGAAAGAGCAAAGTCAACTATAATGAACCAGGCACAGAGAGCCAATAGTGAAAAAGACAAGGTGCCCTCAGGTATGCTGGTTCAGGGATACCTGAATAATTACCTTGAGCATGAACCTATAGTTGGACCAGAAAATCGCTATAAGTTTATCAAACAGGTTCTGCCAACGATCACGGCAAAAGAGATCAATGCTGTTGCTGCTAAAATGCCACCTGCTACAAATGCATTTGCACTTTTACAGGCGCCTGCGAGCATGAAATCGAAACTTCCTTCGAACAGTGAGTTGTTGAATGATATGGTAGCTGCTTCGAAGCAGGTTGTAAAACCATATGAAGAAAAAGCGATAGCTCAAAACCTGATGGAGATTGGACCTGCGGCGGGAAAGATCGTTAAGGAAACCACGAATGAAAAATTAGGAACAACAGATATTACTTTGAACAATGGCGTAACGATTACACTCAAGCCTACTAATTTCAAGAATGATGAAATCGTAATGGATGCATGGCGATGGGGTGGATGGCAACGATTTCCGCTGGAAGATAAAGACAATGCAAAGCACGCAGCGGAAATTGTAACGGAGATGGGTGTACGCGATATGTCTCCAACAGATCTGGAAAAATTTCTTTCCGGTAAGTCTGCTGAAGCATTTCCGTACATAAATGATTATGAAGAAGGAATCCAGGGAAGCAGCAGTGTAAGAGATTTCGAAACTTTTTTACAGCTCGTAAATTTATATTTTACCCAACCACGGAAAGATGAAACATTATTCAAATCCATGGTGACAAAGAATAAGGGAACAATTCCATTTATGAAGGCCAATCCACAGGTGTTCTATCGTGATACGTTAACTAAGATCGTGTATAACAATAGTCCCTGGATGAGTGCAGTTCCAACAGAAGAAGAATTCAATAACCTTAATCTTAACAAGGCGCTGGATATTTATAAACAGATTTATGGAAATGCAGATGGTATGCATTTCACTTTTGTAGGCAATATCGATCCACAAAAAGCAAAGCCGTTATTTGAAAAATACCTTGGTTCTCTTCCCGCTACACCGGTGCAGCATATGTACAAAGACAATAATGTTCGTCCGGTAAAAGGAATTGTGGAAGCAAACATTAAAAAAGGTAAAGAAGCCAAAAGCGTGATTACAGTATTGTGGTCGGGTGAAACGGAATATAATCCAGATGAAGCACTGGCCATGAGTGCACTGATAGATGTACTTAACATCAAGGTTATCGAAAAACTCAGGGAAGAATTAGGCAGCATGTACAGCGGCGGTTTAAGTGGTTCCATACAGAAACGTCCATATAGTCATTACCAGATTTCTGCAAATATTCCAACAGGACCTGAAAGTGTAAATAAACTTACAACAGCTCTTTTCGACATTATCAGGAATGCACAGCAGAATGGAGTAGAACAGAAGGACCTCGATAAAGTAAAGCAGACCTGGATTACACAACACAGGGTAAACATGCAGAACAACGACGAGTGGCTGAATGATCTTTCGCAGGCGTACATTGATCAGACCAATCCTGAACGGATCCTGACTTTTGAACAGCGTGTAAATGCACTTACTTTGAAAGATCTTCAGAATGCGGCACAGAAATACCTGAACATGAATAATTATGTGAAGGCTGTTCTATACCCTGAAAATGCGGATGTTCCCGCAGGTGTGAAGAAAACGTTTTAAAAAAAATCCTCCCGGCTCAGCCAGGAGGATTTTTTTTGGTACTAGTTACCGTTTGTCAGATCCAATATTTCCTTTTAAGATACATCCGCTTGTATCGTCACAAGCTCGTTAAGATTATGCTCGTTAAGACACGAGCATTGGCGTTCCAGTATCTTACTCCAGCCTACCAGAAAAACCGAATCTTTATCGTCTTTTCCAATTTTATTTTATGCGGATTTAAATCAAATAAATTTCGTCTTCCTTCTATGCCCTCAAATTTCATCATATCAAAAAGGGGCTTGCAATGGATTGTATTCTGCCGCAGTTGATTCTGTTAACAAGGTAATCTTCCAAGTTTTTTTCCAGTGTTAAGATTTTTTATAGAATGACAGGGCCTTGGTCCTTACAAAAACTCTGGTGTCTTCACACAATGTGCGCTGTAAATGCTCGTGGAGACACGAGCATTGGCGTTCTTGTGAGGATAGGAGCACTGCGTTTTTATATATTCTTGACCACAACAGCACTCAGGGTCGGCATAGTAAAATAAAAGCTGGGTCTAATTAACCAGCATCAGTTCTCCTAACAAAAAAAATAATCTTTTTGTATTAGTTATCTTCCGGCAAACGCGAGTACTTGCGTTCTTATAAATGCTCGTGCAGACACAAGCATTGGCATCTGTTGTAAATATTCCTCAGGATACGAACACTGGCAAATGAAATTAGCTCTATAAGTGCCCGTGAGGACAAAGGCACTGACGCGCAATCCGTAACCATCCTTGCTGAAGCTGCGGCGGACAAGAACAACACCAGTAAGCAGAACGAAGTACCCCGCAACCAAAAACTTTCCCTAAGTTTATTCCCACAAATCCCTTTCATGAAAGCATCTCTTTTATTTTTTGGCGTATTGTTTTTATCTATTCAGTCATTTTCACAGATCAGTATTGATCAGCTAAAACTTCTGAAGCCCCGGAATATCGGACCGGCTGGTATGAGCGGTCGCATTACTGCAGTTGACGTAGTGAATAATCACCAGGATACATGGTATGTCGGTTCTGCATCGGGTGGTGTTTGGAAAACAACCAATGCAGGCGGTTCGTGGAATCCTGTTTTTGATGAACAGCAAACTTTAAATATTGGTTCTATTGCTGTGCAACAGAATAATCCCAGTATTGTATGGGTGGGAACAGGGGAAGGCAACCCGCGCAATTCACTGAATCTTGGCGAAGGCATTTATAAAAGTATGGATGCCGGCAAGAC
>JBJMLW010000167.1:0-8705 GCA_045805105.1 Flavisolibacter sp.
CTGGAAAATAAAATCAGTAAGGCAAACGATAGTCTGAAACTTGCACCGCAGGAAGTGCAATCTGATCCTTATTATAAAGTTGCAGCAGGAGAAGCACTTTTAATGGAAGGAAAGATCAATGAGGCATCTCAATTATTCAACCAGGCTCTCGATAACACAAAAGAAAAAAATGCCGGTATTCTTGCGGCAATTGCAAAAGCACAAACCAGGAGTGATAAAGGTGATATGAATTTCGCAATCGACCTTTTGAACAAGGCTCTTAAAAGAGATAAACACAATTCTGAACTGTATGTTTTACTGGGTAATGCCTACAGGAAGCAGGCGAACGGCTCTGAAGCTTATAAAGCATACCATAAAGCAATAGAAGAAAACCCCAACGATGCCTCAGCCTATCATAACCTTGGAGAAATTTTCCTGACACAAAAAAATGCTGAACTATATCTTGATTATTTTAATAAAGCTATTACTGTCGATCCTGCCTATGCCCCTTCACTCTACAGACTATATGCCTATGAATTTTATCACGACCCTGTGAAAGCAATGAGCTACCATAAACAGTATGTTTCTCATTCAGACCCTTCCATACAGAACCAGTACGATATGGCAGACCTCCTGTACCTGAACAAAAAATATGATGATGCCATTCGTATTGCCGAAAAGCTGGAAAAGTTGGAAGGCAATCATGTAAAACCGAGGCTTTATAAGTTGATGAGCTACAGTTATGCTGCATTAAGGGATACTGTAAATGCATTAACGAATATGAAAACATATTTCGGAAGAGAAGCAGATTCGAATTTAATTTCCAAAGACTATATAGCTATGGGCGAATATTATTTATCGCAGCCTGGCATAGCTTCCGACTCGCTGGCCACAGCTAACATTGAAAAAGGAATTGCCATCGAGAAAGATTCGGCCGTGTTATACAACCTCTATAAAAAAATGGCCACCATCGCGAATCAAAAGAAAGATTTTAGTAATGAAGCGCACTGGCTTGAAAAAAATTACAACGGCAATCCATCTGTTACAAATCTTGATTTGTTTAACTGGGGGCTTGCACTCTACAGGGGAGAAGACTATGAAGGTGCTGATTCCATTTTCGGGTTATATACTGTAAAATATCCTGATCAGTCCTTTGGATATTACTGGCAGGCTAAAAGCAGGGCCCTGCAGGATAAGGAAATGAAACAGGGACTCGCCGTTTCTGCGTATGAAAAACTTATTGATGTTTTACAAAAAGATACGACTGATGCGAACTATAAAAAATGGATGGTTGAAGCATACGGCTACCTGGCCGCATATGAAGTAAATACAGAGATGGATTATGCACAGGCAGTAAATTATTTTGAAAAGGTGCTTCAGGTTGATCCGGATAATGAAAGTGCAAAAAAATATATTGCCATGCTCGAAAAAAGTTCACTGCAGAAGATGGACGATTAGTCCCTTGTTTGGTTTTTTAGTTTTTCATTTGGGATGCCCCCTGTTCACGGGGGGCATTTGTTTTGCATCAATAGCAGATCCGAAAGGGTGAAATTTAAGTTATGAACGAATTAAACCTTGAAAATCATCAACTGGAAATACCAAGGGTCATTCTGCTTGATGTATATGAAACCATGCTGGATATGGATGATGTGGAAAGAAGGGTGAATCATCTTACAGACAGTAAGCGGGGATATATGGTATGGTTTGAACTTTTCATGCAGTATTGTTTTGTGGAAAATTGTACAGCCCGCTTCAATAATTTTGGTTCTATTGCGAAGGCCACATTACAGATGACCGGCAAAATGCTGGGCCGCAATATAACTGAAGACCAGGCAGATGGAGTTCTTGAAATTCTCAAACACCTGCCTGTTCATGATGGAGTTCAGAAGGGTTTATCCCGCCTCCGAGACATGGGATTCAGAATTGCAGCTCTCACCAATTCACCTGAAAAAATTATGCGTGAACGAATGGAACCTACCGGCCTCATTTCATTTTTTGAATTGGTTTTAAGTGCTGAAACCATAAAAAAATACAAACCATGTACGGATGTGTATTTATGGGCAGCCTCTTCTTTGGGGGAGGATATTCAGCACATTCTCCTCGTGTCCGCACATGGTTGGGATATTGCAGGTGGCGGTAATGCAGGAATGCAAACAGCCTATCTCAGGCAACCTAAACAGATGTTGTATCCGCTTGCACCGTCACCAAATTATATTTGTAATAACCTCGATGACCTTGCCAATCAGTTGGAAAAAATACGCGTGGGTACACCTGTGCCTTAGGGGCAGAGTACTGGTTGCTACATGCATGTAACTGGTTATTATATTTGGGTGTTCATCAATATTGGTCTGTGCAAATAGCTACAGCAACATTTATTAATGCCCGTTGTCAAATAATTACGACTTCTAACCATAATACCCCAATACCCCAGTACCCTAATACCTCAATACCTTCACAATCCCCAAACCCTTAAACAGCCTTCTTCAACCAGCTTACCTTTTTCTCCTGGTGTTCCCGGATACACGTAGTGACTTTGGAAATATTATCAGTCAAAACAACAATCAGGGTATGCTGTTTTGCGGTTCTTATCGCATAATCAACAGATTCACATTCGCACCAGAAGTATGAAACAGGAATGTGGCGGTTAACTTTTCGAACGCCTGTAGTAAGAAGTGTATCAAGTTCTTCATGTGTTCTGCCACGAAGATCATCATCATGCCGGATAATAATTTCATTAAAAATTTTAGCTGCTTCCTCCGCTAGTGAAATGATGTCTTCATCTCTTCTGTCTCCCACACCTGTAATGATACCAACCTTATTCGGCAAATGGAACGAATTAATAAAACTTCCAAGGGCTTTCACGCCATGAGGATTATGGGCATAGTCAACCATAACTGTAAAATCGTTGAAGTCAAAAATATTTGCCCTGCCGGGAGTATTTTCTGAAGAAGGAACAAATGTTTTTAAGGCTTCCCTGATTTTGTTTAAACTAATACCTGTGGTGTATGCACCCAGCGCTGCCGCCAGTACATTTGCAATATTGAAATCAGCCTTACCACCAAATGTTATAGGAATATTTTCTACTTCTTCCACGGGTAAAATATGATTTCCTGTACGTATAAGTATATATCCATTTTCATATACGGCTGCAATTCCGCCATTCTTACAATGTTCCTCAATACGGATATTGTCGCTGAACATGGAGAACAATGCAACTTTACTTTTTACCCTGTCCTTCATTGAATAAACCCGGTCGTCATCTGCGTTCAAAACTGCATACCCTGATGAAGCTGCAGCTTCAGCAACAATAGATTTTACCTTTGCGAGTTGATCAAGTGTGTGGATGCCATTCATTCCCAGGTGATCTTCTGCAACATTGGTGATGATAGCCGTGTCACACTGGTCAAATGCGAGACCGGAACGAAGCATTCCACCGCGTGCAGTTTCCAGTACCGCAAATTCCACTGACGGATCACGTAATATGGTTTCTGCAGATTTCGGTCCTGAGCAATCACCTTTATAAATTAATTCATTGTTGATATAGATACCATCAGTTGTGGTCATGCCGGTTACATATCCTGCTTCTTTCGCAATGTGTGAAACCAGCCTTGTTGTTGTTGTCTTTCCATTTGTACCTGTAATGGCAACAATAGGTATCCTGCCTGAATCATGAAAAAGCATATCAATTACCGGCGCTGCAACATTCCTGGGTTTTCCTGCTGAAGGTTGTAAATGCATTCTGAATCCTGGTGCAGCATTTACTTCAAGCACAGCTCCGCCATTCTCCCTGAGTGGCGAGTGAACATCTGGTGCCATGATATCGATCCCGCATATATCAAGTCCCATTGTTCTCGCAATCCTTTCAAATAACGATACGTTCGAAGGATGTACGTCATCTGTAACATCTGCTGACGTACCCCCTGTGCTAAGATTAGCTGTAGGTTTCAGGAAGCATCTTTTCCCCTCAGGCAGAACTGTATCCAGCGTATACTTATTCTTCTGCAGTAATTCCAGCGTTACATCATTCACTTCAATACGTGTGAGAATATTGTCGTGGTTATCGCCACGTTCCGGACTTGCATTTACAATTTCTATGAGTTCATTTATTGAATGTTCTCCATCACCTGTAACACAAGCAGGTGTGCGTAATGCTGCGGCTACGAATTTATAGTTGATTACAAGGATCCTGTAATCACTACCCTGAATGAATTTTTCAACGATGATCTTTTCAGAAAAATTTTTCGCCCGGCTGAAAGCAATCATTGCATGGTTCCAGCTGTTGATATTAATTGTTGCTCCTTTTCCATGATTGCCCTGCAACGGTTTCATAACAAGGGGAAATCCTGCCTCTTCAACAAAATCCCGGAGACTTTCAACATCAGAGATAACAGAGCCATAAGGAACCGGAACGTGAGCAGCTGTTAATAACTTCTTCGTTCTGTCTTTATCCCCTGCAAGATCAACCGCAATCTGTGATGTTGTTCCTGCGATAGTAGCTTCTATACGCTTTTGCTTACAACCATATCCCAGTTGAACCAATGCATCTTCATCAAGCCGGATAAAAGGAATATTCCTTTGCAGGGCTTCCTGAACAATTGATGCTGTACTGGGACCCAGTTTTCTGGCAGTCCATAATTTTTTTATTTCATCTATATCTTTTTGAATATCGTATTGCTCTCCTTTAATCAATGCATTTACGATCCGGAATGCTGCCGATGCTACATACAATCCTTCTTCCTGTTCACCGTATTCAAAAACCATATGATACACCCCTTCTTTTCCTGCCCCCCTTGTTCGGCCAAAACCTACAGGTATTCCCGCCAGGCTTTGTATTTCAAGAGCAATGTGTTCCATCACATGTCCCATCCATGTACCATCTTTCACCCGTGAGAAAAATCCACCCAGTTTTCCTTCACTGCATTCATGCTGATAGAGCGATGGGATCAGAGTGGTAATACGTTCGTAAAAACCTGGGATTTTATTTGTTGGTAACTCCTCCATTTCTTCAAGGTCAAGAAGAACCTGAATGAGTTTGGGGCGTTTTATTGACCAGAAATTAGGGCCGGCTAAAACTTTAACCTCATCAATTTTCATATGCTATTTTATCGTTAGATTAATGAAATAATAATACCAGTTGTCTATAGGTTATTGGCAGATAATTATTCCCTTTATTTTTCAAGGATTTTTTTCAATGCTTTAATGAAAACATCAACCTCGGTTGTAGTATTATAAAAAGAAAATGAAACACGAACAAGACCTTTTACGCCGAGGATTTCCATAAGTGGTTGTGCGCTCAGATCACCTGCCTTTACAAATATGTTTTCATCGCTCAGCTTTTTTCCAATGTCCGACACATCCATAGAATCAACATCAAAGGAGATCACTGCTTCTTTTTCAGGAGCGGTACCATAAATAGTTACGCCTTCAATCTGCATCAGCTGCCTTGTAGTATAACTTAATAGTTCCTCTTCGTATTCAAAAAGCCTTTGCATATTTAATTCTTCAAGAAACTCTAAAAGGCAGGTAAAAGCAATAATGTCGGCAAACGGCATTGTACCTGCTTCAAAACGTGTTGGTATATCCGAATATTCAGTTCTTCCAAAGCTGACTTTCTTAGCCATATCAGATCCGCCTTCAACAGGTGGAATTTTCTCCAGCCATTTTCTTTTACCATATAAAACTCCTACACCAGTAGGTCCGCCCATTTTGTGCGCAGAAAAAGTATAAAAATCACAATCCAGGTCCTGCATGTTTACAGGGATATGCGGAGCAGCCTGCGCCCCATCAAGCATTACAGGAATATTTTTCCGGTGTGCCAGCTTCACCATTTCCTTAACCGGCAGAATTGTTCCCAATACATGAGAGGAATGAACAACAGCAACAATTTTTGTGCGATCGGACAGTATATCAGAATAAGCTTTCAAATCGACCTCGCCGGTTGATAAAATCGGAACTACCTTTAAAATAGCTCCGCTTTGCGCACAGGCCATTTGCCATGGTACGATGTTGGCGTGATGTTCCATGGCTGTGATTACCACTTCATCATTTTTACCAAGGATACCCTTAGCAAAACCACCTGCAACAATGTTGATACTTTCTGTACACCCTCTTGTAAATACAATATTTTTTTCACTGGTTGCACCAATAAACGAGGCTACTTTTTTTCGTGCATCTTCAATAAACCTGGAAACATTTTTACCAAGAAAATGACTTTCCTTAGGTTGTCCGTATTCATTTGTGTAAAATTCTTTTAAGCGCTCAAGTACTGATTGTGGTTTATGGCCGGTGGCTGCATTGTCAAAATAAATGATGGGCTTACGATGAATCTTTTTAGCCAGCATCGGGTACTCGGCACGGATCTTTTCAACATTCAAAGGCTTTTTTCTTTTCATTTCTACAACGTACATGACGCTTGTTTAATAAAATATTTCAATAACCGTGCGCGTCAAAAAACAGCAGAGCTTTTTAAACGGGCTTCATTTTATCCACAGTTAAATTAGCACTGCATTAAAAAAATTTATCTCCCCAATTCGGGAATCTGGAACAACAAACAGGGTCAACAATTTTATATTCTGGTGAACTTAAAACAATAGCAGTCATTACACTGGCACACTTTTTTGAAATATTCCTTTATGCAGATGCCCAAAGGTTTCCTGATTGCTGTAGGCGGAGCAGAGGACAAAGGAGAAGAAGGCAAGGTGAAAGAAAAAAAACTGAATTTCTTTCACCAGGGAATTTTGAAACAGATTGTTGAGACAGCAAGAAAGAAAGGTCCTGCGAAGATTGAAATTATTACAACTGCTTCCTCTATTCCCGATGAAGTGGCTCAAAGCTATAAAAAG
The DNA here is from genome assembly GCA_045805105.1 of Flavisolibacter sp. Classification (GTDB taxonomy): domain Bacteria; phylum Bacteroidota; class Bacteroidia; order Chitinophagales; family Chitinophagaceae; genus Flavisolibacter. The sequence goes on from JBJMLW010000167.1 coordinate 6,822, forward strand.
GCATTTAAAAAACTCGGCATTGAGCAGGTGGGTCATATGAAACTTGGATCAAGAGATGAGGCCGATCATCCCAGGATGCTTGACCGACTTGAAAAATCAAACTGTATACTTTTCTCAGGTGGAGATCAGCTGAAGTTGTGTTCCATATTAGGTGGCACTAAATTCATTGAAGAAATGCAGGAAAAATATTTTTCAGAGCATTTCGTCATTGCCGGCACCAGTGCCGGAGCCGCAGCTATGAGTAATACAATGATCTGCGGAGGCGATGAAAACAGGGCATTCATGAAAGGAGAAGTAGAGCTCAGTATCGGGTTTGGTTTTCTTCAGCATGTTATCATAGATACTCATTTCGATGCAAGAGGAAGGTTTGGACGCCTGGTACAGGCAATTGCTGCACAACCGGGCGCCATTGGTATTGGCCTGGATGAAGATACAGGTGTAATCATCGAACGGGGAAGCCGTATCAAAGCTATTGGTTCAAGTAGTGTTGTTGTTGTAGACGGAAGTCATGTAACCTGCAATAATATTGCTTCAATAAAATCTGGCATGCCGCTTTCCATTTCAAATTTGAGTGTTAACGTAATGTCGCAGGACGACGTTTTTGACCTGACTACCCGAGAATTCAATGCAGTTTCTTATGCTTCACATGAAAATTAAACAATCAATCAACATTTATTATGGCACTCCAGATCGTCATTCATTATAAAGGCTCCCCGCTCACTTACCATGTTACTGTAGAAGAAGAAGATGTTTTTCTTTTCCGCTTACAAAACGGGCAGCAGAACCATTTAACCTATGTTCCTGAAAAACTTGTCATCAGGAAAAAAGGAAAGATCTGGATAAGTGATCTTGAAGATTACAATGAACTTGTTTCATCATTAACAAAAGAAATACTTGAAATCAATTTCAATCATAAAATTTCAGCATGAATAAAATAGCAATAGCCATACATGGTGGCGCCGGGCCTGATTCTGATTACATTAAAAAAAACCTGAAAGAATATAAAGATGGCCTGAAACAGGCAATAGATGCAGGTTATAAAATACTGGAAAATGGAGGCAGTGCTATTGATGCTGTGGAAACAGCTGTAAAATCCCTTGAAGACAATCGTCATTTTAATGCAGGCAAAGGTTCTGCCCTTAATGAAAATGCAGAAATTGAAATGTGTGCATCCATTATGGATGGGTATGACCTCAATTCAGGTGCAGCCGCGATTGTACGGAATGTAAAAAATCCAATTTCACTTGCAAAAGCAGTAATGCAGAAAACGAAACATATTTATCTTGGTAGCATAGGTGCTTCTGAATTTGCAAAAAAGCTTAACATTCCAATGGAACCAGACGCGTACTTTATTACGGATCATTCCTACGAGGAATATGAAAAAGCAAGAAATGAAGAAGACAACAACGGGCAACAGGTTGCAGTGAAACAATTAAATAAAAAACATGGAACCGTAGGCGCTGTTGCACTGGACCGAAAAGGAAACCTTGCTGCCGGAACGTCAACAGGCGGACTGGAATTTTGCAAATCAGGAAGAATAGCAGACAGCTCCATGATTGGTATTGGAACGTATGCGAATAATGAAACCTGTGCCATTTCAACAACAGGTGAGGGAGAATTTCATATCCGGCAAGTAACTGCATTTCATATTTCTGCACTGATGGAATATAATGGAATGAGCCTCCAAAAAGCATGTCATTACCTGATCCATGAAAAATGCAGTCATGTTACAGCCGACATGGGATTGATTGGCGTAGATAAAAAAGGAAACCTCGTAGCTGAATTTAATACGCAACGTATGCATCGGGCCATGAAGTCGGATGCTTCTGCACTGGTTATTGAAATATATCCTAAATGATCTTCGAACAGTTGTGCTAAGAGATA
>JBJMLW010000168.1:0-2367 GCA_045805105.1 Flavisolibacter sp.
ACAAATTGCAGCTATTACGAGAATTTCAGTTACAATGGATAGGCTTGGTGAAATACAGCCAAGCGCAAATTGATTTGCTTCGTGGTCCACATTACGTACAAGTTCCGCAGAGTTGCGTTGGAGGTGAAACGTATATGGTTGTGCCATATATGCCTCGTAAAGCTTCTGCGAGGTTCGCAACAAAAATTCAAAAACAAAAATCACCGATAGTTATGTGCCAGTTGGAACAAAATCATTTACAGTTGCTTCCTCAAATGGATACAAAGCAGGCGATAAAATCATTGTTTATCGGCCTGGTACAGACAAATGGATCAAAGATTTGAAGATGGACCAGATTGTGGAAAGACCCGGCACCAAACAATGGCAGCCAAATGAATACAACTTCAGGTTTGAACGGGTGATTACACGCATAGATGGGAAAACAATTTACATCGACAATCCAATTGTAATGCCCATGGAAACAAAGTATGGCGGTGGCGAACTTTACAAATACACTTTTGCAGGAAGAATACAACAGGTAGGGATTGAAAAAATCTATTTCGAATCCGAATACGAAAAAGACACTTCAGAAAATCATTCATGGGATGCAATCGTCTTCAATAAAATTGAAAATGGGTGGATCAGGAATGTTTCTGCAAAACACTTTGCATTTTCCTGTGTGAACCTGGAACAGGGCGCAAGGAATATTTCTGTTTTTGACAGCTACTGCAGTGAACACAAATCGGTGATCACCGGGGGAAGAAGGTATTCTTTCAGCAACAACGGACAAATGAATCTTTTCATGAATTGCCATACGTCTGATGGCCGTCATGATTTTGTTACAGGAGCAAGAACCTGCGGTCCGAATGTTTTTGTGAATTGTACAGCAACTAACACACATGCAGATATTGGTCCGCATCATCGATGGAGCATGGGCACCCTCTATGATAACATAACCACAGACGGTGAAATCAATATCCAGGACCGCGGTAATATGGGAAGCGGACATGGATGGGTAGGCACAACACAAGTAGTATGGAACTGCACAGTAAAAACTGCAGCAGTACAGAATCCATACGTCTCCGGGAAAAATTATTGTATTGGACTGAAAGGCGAAAAGCTGCCGGGTCATTTCAGGGACAGACCCGATGCCATCTGGGAAGGACAGAACCAGGAAGGGCTGGAACCGAAATCTCTTTACGAAGCGCAATTGAAACAAAGAAGAAGACAATAGACGATAGACCATGGTAGATGCTCATTGCGATCTTTGCTTATCCTTTGCGGCCTTTGCGTTAACTACGCAAATTGAACTAATAAACTCTTCGAATAAAATAATAAACATGACCAATTTCCTAAACGGAGAATTGTAAGCCAATAAAAAATTATATGAAATCACTTTTATCATTCATAATCATCTTCCCTATCCTTATACATGCACAATCAAACACGGAAGAAGTTGTAAGAAAGGTTGCGGATCATATCATCCAGACAACCTCATTTCAATTCGTTGATAACAGAACCGGTGAAAAATTCAGCAGTACGAAAGGGAAAGACACTTCAGTACAGGTGAAGGCTGAAAGCAAATTCAATAAGTGGCAGTATGTAAACGGCGTGCTGACGGTGGGAATGATCCGCCTGAGTAATATTTTGAATGATCCAAAATATTCTGATTATTCCCGTAAAAATTTCAGTTTCATTTTTGACAATCTTGATTACTTCAAAAAGCAGTTTGATGCAGGAACAACACAGGTAGAATACAGGCCCGTATTCAGGATCGGATCTCTAGATGATTGCGGATCCATGTCGGCAGGTTTAATTGATGTTGCAGCTTATGACAAGAGAGCTGATTACCGCGCGTACCTCGAACGTGTAGGTGATTATATTATAAACAAGCAGGTGAAGTTCCCAGATGGCACCCTCGCGCGGAACAATCCGCGTAAAATGACATTATGGGCGGATGATCTTTATATGAGCGTACCCTTCCTTGCAAGAATGGGAAAACTTACCGGAGACAAAAAGTATTTTGATTTCGCCATCAGCCAGGTGGAAAAATTCAATCATTACATCTTCGACAGCACAACCGGATTATATTTCCATACTTATTTCAACGATGAGAATATGAATGGCGTGGCACGATGGGGACGGTGTAATGGTTGGGTTGCACTCGCACAAACCGAATTACTGAATCAATTACCAGCGAATCATCCAAAACGGCCGGAACTGGTAAAACTTTTGCTGCGTCAGATTGTAGGTTATTCAAGGTTCCAGGATTCAAGTGGCATGTGGCACCAGTTGCTTGACCACCCGGAATCATATGAAGAATCATCCGTTACTGCCATGTTTGTTTATGCAGTAGCACGCGCCGTGAATGAAGGATGGATAAATAAA
>JBJMLW010000169.1:0-3335 GCA_045805105.1 Flavisolibacter sp.
TCTGTAAGAAATTTATTCACGACCTGCCGCTGTGCATCAAATAATTGCAGCACCCTTGGTTTCAGAATATGATATTGTTGTTCATCTCCACGCGGTATCGGGCCGGAAATAATCAACGGTGTACGTGCATCATCGATCAATACGCTGTCTACCTCATCGACCATGGCAAAATGGTGTTTGCGCTGCACCATTTCATCCGGTGAATGCACCATGTTATCGCGCAGGTAATCAAAACCAAATTCATTATTGGTTCCATAAGTGATATCAGCCATATAAGCCCTGCGGCGTTCTTCACTGTTTGGCTGGTGTTTGTCGATACAGTCAACTGTTAATCCAAGCCATTCGAAAATGGGACCGTTCCATTCACTATCCCTGCGTGCGAGGTAATCGTTTACAGTAACTATGTGAACACCTTCGCCAGCCAATGCATTCAGGTATGCAGGAAGTGTGGAGACAAGCGTTTTACCTTCACCGGTAGCCATCTCTGCAATCTTTCCGGAATGAAGTACAGAACCACCGATCAGCTGAACATCATAATGAACCATATTCCATGTAACCTGCCCGCCTGCGGCCGTCCATGTGTTTTTATAAATTACCTTGTCACCATTTATGGTAATATAATCTTTGGTAACACTGAAATTCCTGTCCAGCTCTGTTGCAGTGGAAACAATTTCAGTATTTTCCTTAAAGCGCCTGGATGTTTCCTTCACCACCGCAAATGCTTCGGGCAAAATTTCTTTCAGGATTTCTTCGATTTTCGCGTCACGGTCTTTCTTCAGTTTGTCAACTTCCTGGTAAATGGCATCCTTGCCCACCAGGTCTTCAAAGGAAAGGTCTTCTGCTTTTTTGTTTGTTTCTGCGATCTCAGTGTCAATATCCTTTAAATATTCATTGATCCGTTGTCTGAATTCAACTGTCTTATGGCGCAGCTGGTCGTTATCCAGGTTTTGATAGGACTGGAAGTTTTGATTGATTTTGGTTACCAGCGGCAAAATTGATTTCACATCTTTTTCCGACTTGCTGCCACCAAAAATTTTTGAAATAATACCGATCATATTGTGTGGATAATTTCTTACAGATTAATAAATGAACCCGAAGGACGGGCAGAAGTGTCAAAAAAGATGCTAATATCCCTTAGTAGCCAATTTGACAGGGCGTCAAAGATAAATTAAAATGATGTGACCCTTTCGCTACCGTTTAAGCTTAACAAAGCGGAAGGTTTTGATTGGTTTCTGTTACTTTGGGAACATTTCAGAAGACACATATGAAGGATAGGATTGGATTAGCTTTTTTGATGATTTTTCTATTTGGATGCGGCGAAAATCAAACCGGTCCTTCGCGGTACGACTACATGTACCTCGATTATAAAATTACAGCTGAAGAAGGTGATGATATTGCATGCCTGTTTCAATATAGAAAGGGTGGACCTGAAGGGGAAGCGATTGCAATACCAGCGCCTGGAAATGTGGTACTAGATGGCGTTACACTTGAGCCGGACAGCGCGGGCTTTAGTGGAATCTATTATGAACAGTATCTCGATGCTGATTCATCGCAGGGAGAACACCAGGTAATTTTTACGACACCGGATAAAAGAAAGTATACTGAAAAATTCACCTTTGAACGGTTTGATGTGGAAGATTTCCCCGAAGAAATTCCACGCAGGCCTTTTAGTATCAGGCTGAAAAATATGCCTGAAGGAAAAAGTAAAGTGAGGCTACTTTTAATAGATACAGCGTTCTCGAATAATGATGTCATCAACATGGTGGATGTTGACAATGGTGAACTTCAAATTACCGACCGTATGTTACGCCAGTTGAAAAGTGGGCCGATTAGCATGGAAATTTATCGCGAAGAAGAACGTCCGCTGAAAGAGTCAACAAAAACAGGAGGGAAAATTTTTATTTCTTATGGTTTGCAGAGAGACTTCGAATTGCTGGAGTGAGATTAACCACACAGACACAGGGGCACAGTTATGCACTGTGAGACTCTGTGAATTTGTGTTTCCGAGGTTACCTCATATTTCCTTGGCGAAATGATGCGAAGTAATTTTAAAGCCGTCATTCAGGTAAAGCCTGTGCGCATCATACCGGTGATGACCGGAATCAAGATGAATACTTTTGAGTTCATCTTTTTGCGCTTCTTTCAAAACATGATCAAGTAACGCCTTTCCATGACCCTTGCCACGTGCTTCAGGAAGTGTACAAAGATCGTCGATGTAAATACTTCTTCCACGGTGAAGCATGGTTGTTTTTCTGTATCCGCAAAAAGAAACAGCTTTTCCATTTTCCTCGATGAAAATCAGCTTGTATCCTTCATCCAGCATATATAACATTAATGTGAGGTATTGGTCCAGGTTCAGGTGCGGACGAAGTTCATGAACCACCTCCCAACAGCTTAAAAAATCCTCTTTTGTAGTTGCTTCCTTGATTTCCATAACATGAAATTAAATCCAACACTTTAATTATGGAATTTCAGCCTGCAACCTGTACTTTTGCCGCCGATTTCAAAGGGGTAATTTCATATAGAATTTTGATCAAAGGGAACTTAAATCTAAAACTTTAAACCTTATACTTTTCAATGGCCGGTCAGTTAAAAGAAGTCAGGAACAGGATCAAGTCGGTTCAAAGTACGCAGCAGATTACCAAAGCAATGAAAATGGTGAGCGCAGCAAAGCTCCGCCGTGCGCAAGATGCCATTGTTCAAATGAGGCCTTACGCACGAAAGCTCCAGGAAATGCTGAGTAATATTGTTAGTAATACTGATGTGAAAGGAGGCGGCAGCCTTGCAGTGGAAAGACCGGTGGAGAAAGTTCTATTGATCGTAATTACTTCCGACCGCGGACTTGCCGGAGCATACAATGCGAACATTATTAAAATGGCCCGGCAGACCATTCGTGAAAAGTATAGTGCACAACAGGCAAAAGGAAATGTTTCCATATGGAGCATGGGTAAAAAGGGATATGAACACTTTGCCAAAAACAATTTCAAGACTTCAGATTCCTACAAGGATATATTCCTGAATTTATCTTTCGACCAGGTTCAGCAAGCTGCACAGGCCGCTGTAAAAGCTTTCATGGATAAGGAATTTGATGCAATAGAAGTTGTTTATAGTGAATTCAGGAATGCAGCTACGCAACGGTTTGTTGTTGAACAATTCCTCCCGATTCCAAAATCAAAGTCGTCAGCCAATGCCGTTAAAGCAGACTTTATTTTTGATCCGAACAAGGAAGATCTGATCGCTGAACTAATGCCAAAAATTTTGAATACACAATTGTATAAAGCTGTTCTGGATGCAAACGCTTCCGAACATGGTGCCCGTATGACTGCAATGGATAA
>JBJMLW010000170.1:0-2644 GCA_045805105.1 Flavisolibacter sp.
ATACTGGAAATTATTCTTGATGGAATCTTTGGAACGCACAGAATGTTTGCACCATGGCTGGGAAATGTATATACGTTCGTGATCAATTTTTTTGAAGTGCTGGCCTTCCTTGTGCTTACTGCGTGTATTATTTTCCTTGTACGCAGAAACATTGTACGGGTAAGAAGGCTGAATATGAAGGAGCTCAACGGATGGCCGCGAAATGATGCCAATTACATACTTATATTTGAAATCATTCTGATGACGCTGTTCCTGACAATGAATACAGCCGACAGGAACCTTCAGTTATTATCATATGGACATTACAGTGATGTAGGATCTTTCTGGATCTCGGGTTTTCTGGCACCGGTATTCGCTAACATGGAACCGCATTCATTGCTGGCAATTGAGCGCACTGCATGGTGGCTTCACATTGCCGGCATTTTTGTATTCCTCAATTACCTTCCTTATTCAAAACACCTGCACATAATCCTCGCATTTCCCAATACATATTATGCAAGGTTACAGCCCCAGGGTAAAATGACGAACATGCCTGAAATTCAAAAGGAGGTTTTGTATGCCATGCAGCCCGAAACAGTTCCGGCAGGAACAACTGCGGAAGAGCATAAAAAATTTGGTGCGAAAGATGTCATGGACCTTAGCTGGAAAAATCTTCTTGATGCCTACACATGCACTGAGTGTGGTCGTTGTACCGAAGCATGTCCTGCTAACCAGACCGGAAAACTATTATCTCCCCGCAAAATCATGATGGATACACGTGACAGAATGGAAGAAATAGGAAAACAGAGAATTGGAAAAAAAGATGGCCAGGAAAATGGAAAAACACTGTTGCATGATTATATCACAAAAGAAGAACTGTGGGCTTGCACTTCCTGCCAGGCATGTGTTCAGGTTTGTCCGGTTTTAATTCATCCGCTTAGCATCATCAACCAGTTAAAAAGATACCTCGCACTTGAAGAAAGCAACCAGCCGGCAGAATGGAATGGTATGTACAGTAATGTTGAAAATAATTTTGCTCCGTGGAAATTCAGCCCCGATGAAAGGGACCGGTGGGCTGAAGAAATGCAATGACAAATTGAATATTGTTATTATGTATATATCCTGAAATGCCTGTCTGGCCGATGTTTCAGCGATAATAGCAATATGTACTGTATATAATTTAATTGTAATTTTTTCGTATTGAAACCTTCCACATATTTTATTAATTGATTATAACACACATGAATAGTTGTATGATTTCTGCGTAACAATACTGAATAAAAAAAATATTTTTTTTCTAACCTGCTGGATTCAAACCAGTAAGATTTTATAATCGAAAACATATGTAACTCGTCACCCTTTTGATTGCATATGCGGTGTTCTGTTGCTATCTTGTCGCTGGATTTACATAAAAACCAAAACCCCTATGAACTCGTTTAAAAAATTAGTAGAATTAACTTCTATTCGTTTGTTTTTAGCACCAAGACAGATCAAATATTCAATCAGCCGTAAGGACTGGATGGATTTCGCTCTGGTTCTCATGGTTTCTACTTTAATTTTTATCTACAAAATCAATAAGGAGGGATAACCCTCCTTTCTTTTTTCAGTTTAAATACATTGATAATATCGAATATCGAATATCGGATTTCGAATAACGAAGTATTTGAATAATAGAACAAGGAGCAAGGAGCAAGGAAGAAAAGAACCGAAGCGTTTACTTTTTATTTTCCGCTTCTTTCACATGAAGCCGTTCACGGGCCATTGCTTCTTTTTTTTCCATGTTATCAAACTTATCACCAAATTTTTTTGTGAGTTCTTCCGGATGTTCCAGGTCGTGCTGCGCATCTTTTTTCTTAATGATCTTCCATAGCTGAATCAACGCCGTCAGGGCGAAAATTCCTCCAATGATCCAGTTCATTACATGCTGGTTGCTACTGATCTTATTGGCAATGAGTTTCCCTCCCAGTATAAAAACCAGGTTTCCGATCAGTGTTCCAATTCCAATTCCTACAATGTAAATATTATAGTGACTGTTTTTGGGAAGTAGAACTTTCTTGGTAAATAGTACTGTACTCCATCCAAACCAGAAGGGAATCTGAACAGGATTAACTGCACTCATTACAAGTCCCAGTATGTAACGATTGAGTGTGCTGCTCAGTATTACATTCTTTTCAACCTTTGGATGTGCCGCAGCATAAAACGAAGAGATGGCGAGGGCAAGAACAATAAAAACAGTTAACCATTCAAGTATCTTGAAAAGTTTATTTTGTTTCCGGACCCAATCCATAGCAATTAGCGACAAGCGCACATAAACCATTTCAGCCGTAAGTGAGCCGAGTGAAAAAAGTATGGCAGGTTCGAACCCATCTGAAATCGAAATCTGCATGGCAGCAATATTCAGGGTGCCCAGTGGAAGAGAACCAAGAAAGCTGATGAGTAGCCCGGTAAAAAAAATGCGCATCAACTTCGGCATGCAGAAAAGTTGAACCGAAAGTATAACATCATTAATAATTAGATCAGGATTTCTGTATCTGATTTTTCCAGGATCCTATAATGTTTTTTGGCAGCTTTCAAAAATTTCCAGCCTTTCATTGCAGGCCAGTATGGAATGCCATTACGATGATTGTACCTGGAGATTTCAAAGAGTACCTTCCAGTGATGCAGG
>JBJMLW010000171.1:0-6089 GCA_045805105.1 Flavisolibacter sp.
ATGTATCGTCCATGGTCGATGGTCCATCAACTCTTCTTAATTTCGGCAACTAAAGAATTTGTAGAATGAAGATCATTAAGGAAGTGCTGGGAAGGATTTTCGCTTTATGGGCATTGATAGCTTTTGCAGGTTCCATGTTACTTTTTTTTATTCCAATATGGGTTACAGGCTTTTGGAAAGAACCGAGAAAAACAGTCTATGTATATGCTGTATTCAGGGTGTGGATGACATTTTTCTTCCTTCTTTCCGGTGTACGAAGGATCTACAAAGGAAGAAACAATTTTAAGCCAGTAGAAAATTATGTGGTTGTATGCAATCACAATTCATTTATGGATGTTCCGTTGTGCAGTCCGGGAATCCCTGGTCCAAATAAAACAATAGCCAAAGCAGAAATGGCAAAAATTCCATTATTTGGAATGGTATATAAAAGGGGAAGTGTTCTTGTTGACAGGAAAAGTGAAGAAAGCCGGCGGAGCAGTTATCTTAAAATGAAAGAGGTTCTTGACAACGGACTTCACATGTGCATTTACCCTGAAGGAACACGGAATAAAACAAACGAACCGCTTCAGCGATTTCACGATGGGGCTTTCAGGCTGGCTACTGAAGCCCAAAAAGATATCGTACCAGCTGTAATTTTTAATACAAAAAAAGTTCTGCCCCGGAAACCTTTTTATTTCTGGCCACATCCAGTAGAAATGCACTTTCTCCAGCCGGTTTCTGTTAAGAATAAAACAACGCAGCAGGTGAAGGAGGAAGTGTATTCTATTATGAAGAATTACTTCCTTACTTTTTAAAACTTCGAAAAGGTTCTCACCCTGTTCAATTTCAGGTCTTGCAGAATTGAAGATTTTGGATTGATGGAAATATTGAAAGACCTGAAGTTTCCAATTGGTATCACACCAACTGCCATCTGCCAGCAATGCATATCACGTGAAATGGTCATTGTAAGCGAAGTAACCTGCATCAGGTTAAAATCAACGTTAGCAGATGTATTGAAATTCCACTTTGGTGTAAGGCTGAAGCTTCCGGTAAGACTGGTATATGCAGTAACCTTTGTTTTCGTTGAATGATCCGGCTGAAGCACCGGATCAAATAGCATGGAAAAAGATAAACTTAATGACCATGGAATATTAAAATCAACAAATTCAGCCGGATTTCGCCATACATAATCCTGCAGTCTTTCTCTTTCTGCCATCATATTCGGATCACCGAAATCGGTAGCAGCAATTACAGGTTGCGTTGTTCTTGCCTTGGCTGCATCACGTGGCTTGCTTTGAAAGTTTGTGGACATGGAAATGTTTCCGCCTTCCAAACGACCAAGGCTAAAATGATTTCCCTGCCACGTAAAATGGTTTATATTTTGACCGGCACTACCCTTCTGATATGGATTTAATGTACCCGAAGCAGAAATATTTACTTTCTGAAAAATGGTCATCCGTAGATTCATGGCAAAAGGTTGCAATTTTAATGAATCTGCAAGAAAATTATAACCGCTCCTGATCTCGAATCCATCAATAAGCCTCACTTTTCTCGGCTGAGCACCAACGGTATCTTTTTTATTTCTTTTTTTCAGTTCAATATTATTGTCTACTCCAAAGCTGATACCTCCGAATTTACCATAACCATAACTCGTATACAGGTTACGTCCGGGAATGATCTGAGGAAGTGGAGTAATGTATCCAGTGGTATCAATCTGGATGACGTCATAATATTTTTTCGACATGTTAGGCTTGTACGAAAAGCTTGCTGAAGGACGGATCACGTGACGAATCGCAATAAGTTTTTTTGATTTTTTAAAATAGTGTGTGCCGTATAATGCTGTATTCAAACTAAAACCAAAATTTGCCACATGATCAATAAAAAATCCTTCTATATCTGAAAGTGTATCGACCTTTTCCAACGTTTTATTCCATTCTCTTTTCATTCGGTTAGTTAACCATGTTTGAGAATAACTCACAAACGGGCTGAATTTGATATTGCTGTTCTGAGGAATGTTGATGCTTATGGGGAAGTTGTGCTGGGCGCCCCACTGCATGGTATCAATTAAACTCTTCAAAGTATTTTTTGCAGTGTCATAAAACCCGAGTTGGTTTTGTAGTGTTCCTGAATAGCCAATTCCAATTTCACGCCACCATGGAGCAGTTCCCACCTGGTCCTTTTTTTCAAAAGGTTTGATGGTAGTAACAGTGAATGCTGCATTAGGCAGTGTGATCCGGACATCTCTTGTCAGGTTATTCTGTGAATGCGTGGCAGCCAGTGTAAGATTATATGGCTTGTTTGGCCATGTCTTGGCATACGAAATCGTAGAGGACAACTGATTCTGGAAATTCCTGGCCGGGTCGCTTGGTAATGCTTCGTTGTACCTGGAAGATCCTGCCTGTACAGATGCATTAAAATTTCTTCCCCTTGCTCTCATATTGGATGTGTGACTCCAGTTAATCTGGAAAGCCTTCTGAACCCTGTAATCAGGATCACCTTTGAAGTTGTATTTATTATGAAGCACATTCAGACTGAATGTACCATTATAATGATAACGTTTGATGTATTGTGATACACCCTGTACACTCCATCCCCCATATGAATAAATATTTGCCCTGATGGCCGCATCGAGATTCGGATTCAATACTTGGTAATAGCCTAAACCCAATAAACCGATACCCCATTGATCATTTACATCAACATTTCCAAACAAAAGACCTGAATGACGGCCCTGTTTCAAGGGAAAAAATCCGAATGGGAGATAAATGGGTATCGGAACACTTTCAAATTCCGGATGAACAGGTCCCGTAATGGCAATTTTGTTGGCAATGAACTTTCCTTTATTCGCAACAAAGCTGAAGTGAGGATCATCATAATCACACGTGGTCATGATCACGCGCTTGGCAAATGTTGTTGTAGAATTGACTTTTTTGATCAGGTTCGCCTGAACAAAGAGCTCGCCCTGCGGCTTTGTATAAGTGTTTTTCGTTAGTCCTTTCTGCGTTTTAAAATTATAACGGATGGTATCGCTCTGAAATCCTTCTGTTCCCTGTTCAAATTTCGCTCTTGAAAGGATATTTCCGAAGCTGTCTTTTTGATTCACCGCAGTGAGAACATTGGTCTGCTGATCCAGCTCCACCCGGGGTGCGGTCATGATCACATCCTTGTATGTAGTTTTTGTGGTACCATATAACAGGAACTTTTTTTCCTTAATCAGCAGAACACCGCTATCCAGTGCTTCGTAGTTTACAGGTGCATCCAGTGTATCCTTCGAAAATTTGAAGTTAAACGTGTCTACCCTGGTTGTTGTTAATGGTAAGGTATCAGATAAATGGCTGGACGAATCTGCGATCCTGCTGCCGCGAATTGTATCTTTTTTTGAAGGAGGTATTGTATCAGTTGTTAAAGTGCTGTAAATTTCGCTCCTGTGTGTATGACGGGCTTCGCCTTTCAACGTTAACAGCATGCAAAATGCAGCTGGTATCAAAGCGGAACAGAATTTAATTAAACTAATTTTGTGCAATTCCGTCATAAGCTGTTAACAAATGTAAACGATTGAAAATCTAATTATTTGTGAAGAATTGAATTAATTGTCAATAAAATCTGGTATGCTCAAAAAATCGATCCTGACCTTATTCCTCATTCCTGCATCAGCTATACTTTTTTCTTTTTCAGAACCAGTTAAACAACAGGTTTTACGCACCATCATTGTAGATGCCGGCCATGGTATAATGAGCAATGGAGGTTATAACGGTGCCCATGGTACTTTTTCATATGAAGACGATATAGCACTGTCTGTTTCGAAAAAGCTCGTATCACTTTTACAACAGGAATTCCCGGATGTAAAAATTATTGAAACCCGTCCTACCAAATATATTACCAGCCTGCACGACAGAGCAGATATTGCAAACCAGAACAAAGGCGATCTTTTCATTTCCATTCATGTGAATGCGATGCCCAACATACAGAAAAAAGAATTTCTGCGGTACAAAACCGAAACCTATTATGTTGGAAAAGGCAAGAATAAAAAGAAAAGGACCCGCAAGGTTCCTGTATACAGACATTACGAAGTACCAAATACTTCTGAAAAAGGAACACAGACTTATATCTGGGGAGCGCACAAGGCAGAGGACAAGGAAATTGCTGTTCGTGAGAATGCACCAATGTTATCGGAAGAAAATTACAAAGAAAAATATGGAGATATTGATGTCAACTCTCCTGAATTCATAGCACTGTCTCTGGTTAAAACCCAACAATTCGCAAGACGTAGTACAACGCTCGCATCAATGGTTGAAGAACAGTTTTCAAAAGCAGGACGAGTGAGTGGTGGCTCCAAGCAAAGACAGGTTGGTATCTGGGTTTTGCAGGCAACAGCTATGCCGAGTGTTCTGGTAGAAACAGGATTTATTACAAACCCTGAAGAAGAAGAATATCTGAATAGTGAATCCGGCCAGGATGAAACTGCGCGCTGTGTTAAGGATGCAGTTAAAAATTATAAGGCCTGGCTTGAAAAGAAACAACTGATGCCTGAAAATAATTCCAACTCACAGTTACCAGTAGGGTCAAAGGATATTCACAATGCACTTCCATTCCTGCAGGCTGTTGACCAGGATGAAAGGAAAAGAACTTCAAAGTAGTGTTCCTACAAACTTTCGTAAAGGTTATAACCTTGAATATATATTTCTTATTTTGAGCCGGATTAGATATTAATGAAAATCTAAAGATGGCATGAAATTAAGTAATGAAACCAAGGTTGGCATTCTCGCAATCGCAGCAATTGTTATCCTGGTACTTGGCTTTAATTTTTTGAAAGGAAACAATATCTTTTCCAATCCCCCGGTTTTCTACGCAAAGTTTACCGAGATCGGTTCTCTTGAAAAGTCAAACCTGGTAAAAATCAATGGACTTCCTGTTGGAACTGTTTATGCAGTAAAGCAGGCCGATAAAAGAGTAGATTTTATTATTGTGGAAATTCACCTCAACCGCGATATCCTTATTCCCGATAATTCCATTGCCTTTATTGATGCCTCGATCCTTGGTTCTGCCATAATTAATGTTGAAAAAGGAAACTCTGAAACATTTTACAAGAATGGCGATACTATTTCAACAAGACTCGATAAAGGGATCATTGGAAATATCCAGACACAGCTGATGCCAACCATGACACGGGTGAATGAAACACTCGATTCAATGAAAATAGCCATCGGCGGCATTTCGGGCATTTTTGATCCGAGAACAAAAAATAACCTGCAGGATATCATTGCCAATATTGCTGTGTCTACCATGCATCTGCAGCAATTGCTGAATGCTCAACATGGCCAGCTTGCGCAGGCCCTTGCAAATCTTAATAACGTTACAGGTAATCTTGCAAAGAATAATGATGCCATCAACAGTTCCATACGTAATGTGGAAGTAACTACTTCAAAACTGGCGAATGCAAATATTGAAGGCACCTTTGCTGCGCTGCAGTCGGCAGTTTCAGAATTGAAAACCACCATCGGCAACCTGAATTCAAAAAATGGGTCCCTTGGATTGCTGATGAATGACCGTGAATTATATGACAGGCTCAATAAAGTTGCCGACCGGTTAAATAAAACTGCATTGAGTGCAGAGATTACGATTGATGATCTTCGCATGCATCCAAAACGGTACGTTAATCTTTCCCTGTTTGGTGGAAAGAACAAAGGTCAGCCATTATCTTCGCCAGCGGTAAAGGACACTGTACCGAAGTGATAATGAAAAGAATCTCCTTCATTTTTTTACTTACGATTTTCTTTATTTGCGCATTTCATTTGCGCGGAAACTCACAGGACACTACCCAACCTGTTTCTATTATCAGAGCAAACAATCTTTACTGGAAAAAAATAGATGCAACAACAGAATTGCAGATTCTTGCAGGACAGGTAAGGTTAAAACAGGGGAATACTTTATTCGATTGCGACAGTTGTGTGATCAATGGAAACGGACACATTTTTGAAGCATTCGGAAAAGTGCACATTAACGATAATGATACAACTAATGTGTATTCAGATTACCTCCGTTATCTCACCGATACAAAAATGGCCTACCTCAATGGAAATGTCAAACTCACTGACGGCCGTGCTACGCTA
>JBJMLW010000172.1:0-5412 GCA_045805105.1 Flavisolibacter sp.
ATCGGTGATTTTTGGAACGCCATCCCGATTTCATCGGGACGCAAGGGATACGCCAGGTACGCAATTAATTGTATTCATCTTTTGCGTCCCTTGCGAAACCTTTGCGTCCCGCAACGCGGGATGGCGTTAGTTCATTCATTTCAGCTATAAACCCTGATCTGGTTAGTATTAATGTGCCTTCGTAATCCCCTCTCTTAAACTATGGGTGCGCAGCTACCCACACTTCACCATCTTCAAATATTTCCTTTTTCCAGATCGGCACTTTTTCTTTCAATGTATCAATCGCAAACCTGCATGCCTCGAAGGCAGCATCTCGGTGCGCTGCAGCTATTGCAATGACCACGGGAACATCACCGGTTTTGAGAGACCCTATCCTGTGATGGATAAGAATATTTTCTACAGGCCATTTTTTATTTATCGCATCAGCAATATTTTCCATTTCCTTTATCGCCATCTTTTCATAGGCTTCAAATTCAAGACTGATCACGCGCTTTCCCTTTGTAGCATTCCTTACCGTTCCAATAAAAACATCAATACCCCCACATGATGGTGACATTACGCTTTGAATGGCACCACATACATCAAGGACGTCATTTCCAATTTGCAAATCAGTCATAAACAAACTTTAAATTTTAAACTCTTCACTGCAGGGACGCAGGTTAAACATCAGATCACACAGAACTAAGAATTTCCATCACTTTCCGCGCATCAGCCGGTGTGTTTGCATTTAATAGTACGATGGGATTATCTGGTTGAACCAGGTGAATGGTGTTGTTCAATAAAATTTTTCTCGGGCACCTTTTTTGTTCTGATATATAATTCCTGAAAACAGGTAATGATGCCGCTTCCCAGATTGTAACCAGTGGCTCTGGCAATCCATCAAAGGGACTTTGATAAGTTGTTGCGATTACATCGGGTTTCCTGTTTTCAATCAGGTATCGGATAGTTGATGCATCCAGTAAAGGAAGATCACAGGCAACCATCAGCCACGCACAAGCGGTATCATTTTCCAGGGCGGTTACGATCGCGCCCAAAGGACCCAGGTCATAACGATCGGTAATGATTTTATATTCATCTGAAATCCCGGTAACCTGTTCCTTTCTGCATGAAATAAAAACTTCCTCACAAAATTGCCTGAGCATGTCAGCAAGGTAATACCGCTGTTCCTTTCCGTGCCAGTTCATGCGGCCCTTGTCTTCCTGCATACGTGTGCTTTTACCTCCTGCAAGCACAAGTCCCTTCAATGGCTTATTATCTTGAAAAATCACGCTTCCCTCCTTTCTTTTCCAGCAATTTTGTTTCCCTTATTATAATATCATGACTAAAAGCTTTACACATGTCGTACACCGTTAGTGCGGCAATTGATGCGCCAACGAGCGCTTCCATCTCAACGCCGGTTTTTGCTGTTGCTGCTACAGTGCATTGAATAATTAACTCATTTTCATGAAACCGGATATTGATATTACAATCATCCAACCCGATAGGATGACACAGTGGAATCAATTCACCTGTTTTCTTTGCAGCCATGATGCCGGCAAGAACCGCGGTTTGAAAAACACTTCCTTTTTTTGTCTGAATATCTTCTCCGGTAAAGTTTTCCAATACTTCTTCCGGCAGATAAACGATACTTTGTGCCGTGGCAGTCCGGTTCGTAACATTCTTTGATGATACACTGACCATTTTAACCTGTCCCTTTTCGTTGAGGTGTGAAAACTCCGGCATATCAGAATATATTTTTAAATGGCCATACACGGAAAACACCTCCACGTGAAAATACTTTACCTGGTGCAGGAAGTTCCATGAATGCATCTGTTTGTAAAAGATTCACCTGGTCACCGGAACCCTTTCCGGCCAAAGGTATTGCTGATATCATTCCATCAGAATATTCCAGTTTTACCTGGAGAAAATATTGCAGGTCCGGTAAAAATTCCACATCATCCTGCAATATGGCAGTGATGTTCGTGGTTTCAAGTTGAAGACATTGTTTGAGCCAGGGCAGGAAGTAACGGTGAAGGCAAAGTGAAGTTGACACCGGATTTCCCGGAAATGCAAAAACTGTTGTTGTTTTATTTTCTCCGAACCAGAATGGTTTACCGGGACGTTGTTTCAGTTTATGGAAAAGGCATGTCACACCATTAGATTGAAGAATTGCAGGTATTGAATCAAATTTTCCCATTGAAACACCACCACTCAATAAAACCACATCAAACTGAACCAGGCAATCGCTGATAATTCTTTTTGTTTCATCATCATTGTCCCTGACATGAAAAGTATATGCACGGATTCCGCATTCCTGCAACTTACCAGAAATCAAATACACATTCGAACGGCGTATCTGCCATGGAAGCGGATCGTTGTTGATTTCAACAAGTTCATCGCCGGTAGAAATCACTGCAATTCTGGGTAACTTTTTAACTACAACTTCCATTGCACCAACTGAAGCGCAAATGGAAAACACGGAAGCATCAATCAACGTTCCTTCCTTTGCAAGAATATCACCTGCACTTGCATCAGTGGCCTTTTGATGAATATTCTGTCCTGTTTTGATTACTTCGTTAATTATAGTGGCGGAATCATTTTCAATCAGCAGGTCTTCATACCGGATGACAGTATCAGCACCCTTTGGAAGTGGTGCACCCGTCATGATTTCAATACAACCTGTATTTGCATTCAGCGAGCCGGAATCTTTACCGGCACCGACACACTTCTCAATTGCAAATGTTCTTATACCATTTTCATAGCCTGAAAACCTGATCGCAATTCCATCCATGCTTACCCTGTCAAATGGTGGAAAATCCCTGTCGGCTTTTATTGATTCAGCGAGCACCCTTCCCAATGCATTTTCAAATGATACTTTCTCCACGCCAAAATCTCTCACACGCTCACGCAAGATCGCATCCGCCTCTTCAACGCCTATCATTTGTACATTCCTGTATTTAGTTACCTCACTATTCATTGTTCATTGTCCATTGTTCATTGATTATTGTTCATTGTTCATTGATTATTGTAGTGCATTAACAAAATATAGTTCACTACCATGGTCAATGGTCTATGGTCTATGGTCTCTTCCATTCAACATTCAACATTTATCATTCAACATAATAAATCATCCTCCGATCGCTGCCATCGAACGATTCAAACTCTCTATCGTTGTGTGTTGCTGCGCTTCCCATCCATTACGTTCCCTGTGATGAACAGCATCTATGATGTTTGTCTTTAATCCTTCGTTGCTGATACCGGATCGTATCAGGTTTTTAATATCAAGAACGCCTGGTGCATACAGGCAGGTCTGTAACATACCAGGTGGCGTGATGCGCAGCCTGTTACAAGTACCGCAAAAAGTTCTGCTGTAGGCCGCAATGATCCCGATTGATCCTTTGTATCCTGGTATCCGGTAATTGAAGGAAGTTGAACCTGGCGGATCAGTAATTTTTTCAACTCCTGGAAAGTGCGCATGAATGGTTTTCAATATCTGCAAATGATCCCACTTCAATCCTTTGAAATCATGACTATCGCCATTAAATGGCATTTCTTCTATAAACCGCACTGCAACGGGTTGGTCTTTTGTGAGTTCACACAACGGGATAATATCCATTGTATTTTTTCCTTCCATCACCACCGTGTTGATCTTTACATTCATATCATGTTCCAGAAGTGCGTGTAAGGTGTTAATTACATCAGCATAATAATTCCTGTTGGTGATCTTTAAAAATCTTTCAGCATCCAGCGTGTCGAGGCTAAGGTTGACAGAAGTGATACCGAGTTCTTTTAATTGTTGTATATAAGGTGCAGTCAAAACACCATTTGTAGTGATTGAAACCTGTTTGATCCCATTTATCCGTACAAGTTGTGAAAGTAGCTGCATCAGGTCTTTCCGCATAAAGGGTTCACCACCTGTGATGCGGATCTTTTCAATACCCATCTGAGCGAGGAGTGTGCATATACGTATGATCTCTTCGTACGTAATCATCTCCTTTTGCTGTATCCAATCGAGTCCACTTGCAGGCATGCAATAGTAACAGCGCAGGTTACACCTGTCGGTGACTGCGATACGAACATAATTCACTACTCTTCCGTGATTATCTGTTAACACCTCTTTTAATTAAAATCAGCATGCTTTCATTGGATTTGGATAGGAGCCCACTTCGTCTTCATCATTTCTGTCAAGACATTTAAAATCCTTTTCAATAAGTACATTAACTGACAGATCATTTTTTAATTGCACAGCTGATTCTATTCCAACCTGTGCTGTATTTGTCCAGTTATATGCAACATCTTCCGGAATGTTTATAAATGTTTTTCCGGCGGAATACCTAATCTGAAACTCATGAGTGTCTGAAATACCGATTGTAAAAACAAGTTTCTCATCCGGATCCATTGAAAATTTAAGCTCTTCGGCAATTATTTTATTTTTTGCAAAAGATTCCACTTCATATTGCTTCAAACGAAGCCTGATTGTATTTCCCTGGATACGCACTTTCATGTTTAGGTACTTAAAAAATTCATTCCTGTTTTTTCAGAATGTACAGGCAGTGGAATGATTTTTTTATTTATTTCAGACTGAAATCTTCTTGTACAGGCTAATTTACTACAGCCTGGTTTTATTGGTCCATTTAAATCAAATAAAATGGAAAACACCCGAAATAGTATTACAGATATCTGGGGAAGCAGAAAGCCTTACATCAACGAATGGCCGGTTAGAGCAGATGAACAATTGTCGGAACAACCTGATAAATGGGTGCAGTCGGCATGTGTTCTTTGTTCAAATGGTTGTGGTCTGGACATTGGGGTAAAACGTGGACGAATCGTTGGTGTTCGCGGAAGAGTTCAGGACAGAGTGAATCATGGTCGTTTGGGTCCAAAGGGTTTGCATGGATGGATTGCGAATCATAGCAGGGGCCGATTGACAAAACCATTGATCCGGAAGAAAGGTGAATTGCAGGAAGCTTCCTGGGATGAAGCTATGAATCTCATTGTTAAAAAAACAAAAGAACTGAAGGAAAAATATACGGCCGGGTCAATTGGTTTTTATACAAGCGGACAACTTTTTCTTGAAGAATATTACACGCTTGCAGTAATAGGAAAAGCAGGTTTGGGTACACCGCACATGGATGGTAATACGAGATTGTGTACTGCAACATCTGCGGCTTCATTAAAGTTATCTTTCGGCACAGACGGTCAGCCAGGAAGTTATACAGACATTGATACAACAGATACTATACTTCTTGTTGGTCATAATATGGCTTCCACGCAAACAGTTTTATGGTCAAGGGTGCTGGACCGGTTAGCAGGTCCCAAGCCACCACAACTGATCGTTATTGATCCGAGAAAAACTTATACAGCAGAAAAAGCAACTGTTCACCTGAAACCAAAACTGGGTACCAATATTCCTGTAATGAACGGGTTGTTGCA
>JBJMLW010000173.1:0-6151 GCA_045805105.1 Flavisolibacter sp.
ATCATCATTATTATCAGGAACCCTGATAAGATATTTTCCATGTTCATCCGCATTTGTCCCTGTATTGGTTTTTTTTATACCCAGGGTTGCATAAGGAATACCCTCCTTTGTTTTTTCGTCAATCACTGCTCCCTGGATATAGGTCTGTGCAAATAATCTTCCTGGTAACATTGAAGCATAAAACATCAATTGGATCATTATTGAAAAACAAACCTTCATTTGAATATATTGACTATAACACGGTAAATTAGGAAATGCCAGTTGACGGAGGTGTACAGATATTTGGTTTAACAAAAATTATCATATTCATTTTAGAAATAACTTACCTAACCAGCTTTATTTTTCTGTCACCTGAAATTCAGGTAGCTTAAATAAAGATTCCCGATCTTCTGAATGACCTGAGGAAAATATTTTTTCCCGGTGTCCAAATGAGTTGCCTTGATTCGTCATTAGGATAGTTCTGGCGTCAAAACCTGCCAGAACGCAACTGATTTCTTAATATAAAACTTATCAAAATGAAAGAATTCATGATGATTTTCAGAAATGAAAAAAATGAAAATGCAGAACCACCTTCACAGGAGCAAATGCAGGCGGTGATGAAACAGTGGCAAACTTGGATCAAGAGTATTGCCCAGAAAGGCCATTTCAGCAGCACCAACCGCCTATTGTCGGAAGGGAAAACCTTAAAATCAAACCAGTCTGTTTCAGATGGCCCCTATGCTGAAGTGAAAGAAGTGGTGGGTGGGTACCTCAATGTGAAAGCGGATTCACTCGAACAGGCCATTGAACTTGCTAAGGGTTGTCCGGGTTTGCAAATGGGAAGCACGGTTGAAGTGCGTGCTGTAATGAACATTGATGCCAATCCCGATTCACGCAATTTCCTGGATGAAGTAAAACTAAAAGAACTGGTTTCCTGAGGGATTCATGCAAAGACGCAAGGAATCCGGTCATTCCGGTAAAATAATATAGCATGAAGGAATACCTGTTTCTTTTCAGGGGAGGCGGTAACGGTGGTATACAATTCGCACCTGAACAAATGCAACAATGGGTGGAATGGATAGCTGAAATGCAGCAAAGAGGACAATTGATACATGCCCAGCCTTTGGATAATACCGGGAAGCACATATGGAGATCAGGAAAAATTTTAAATGAGCGGCCATTCAATCAGGAAGACCGAAGTGTGGAAGGTTTCCTTGTGTGCCATGCTGATAACTATGAAACGGCAACGGAAATTGCAATGGGATGCCCGGTATTACAATTTGAAGATGGAAATGTGGAGATCCGGGAAGTACAGGAAATTAAATTGTAATGGTTGAAGGAAATATTCCGGATTTATTTACATGATCTTCGAACCTGAACTAGTAGCCACAGGTGAATGATTCAAGGGAAATATATGCATTGACTGAAATGCTTTACCGTCAGGAAGCAGGCAAAATGGTTGCTGTGCTCACCAGGATATTTGGGCCCGGTAACCTGGAGATGGCTGAAGATGTGGTGCAACAAACTTTTATAGATGCCATCCGTGTATGGAAAGAAAAGGAAGTGCCTTCCAATCCACCCGGATGGCTTTTTCGTGTTGCAAAGAATAAGGCTATTGATGTGATCCGCAGGAACAGGCATTCAGTTCAGTTTGATTTTAATGATACAGACAGGAAGTTGCTTACTTCTGAATATACACTTGAAGCAGCCATGGAAAATTTCTGGAATGAAGAAGATATAAAGGACGACCAGCTTCGCATGATGTTCACCTGTTGCCATTCGGGTATTTCACAGATAAGTCAGGTAACACTCATCCTGAAAACTTTGTGTGGATTCACTATACCTGAAATTTCAAAAGCCTTTCTTACACCTGAGGATACCATATCAAAAAGGCTGTACAGGTCAAAGGAATTTTTAAGAGACCAGAAAATGCCTTTTATTATTCCTTCCGGAAATGAATTGAAGAGCAGGACACGTACAGTTCTCAATTCAATTTATCTTCTGTTTAATGAAGGTTACAATTCAACCGATGCACAGCAACTGATCAGGAAAGATCTCATACAGGAAGCCATGATGCTTGGCCGTATGCTTACCGAAAATAAATTTACGCAGTTACCTGAAACATTTGCGTTGATGGCACTGATGTACTTTCATGCATCAAGAATTGACAGCAGACTAACTGCTGAAGGTGAAATTATTTTGCTGCCATTCCAGGACCGCACCAAATGGAACCGGGAACTGATTTCTTTGGGTAATGTTTTTATGAACAAAGCTGCAACCGGAAATGAAATCAGTTCCTATCACCTGGAAGCGGCTATTGCATATGAACATGCTACGGCAGATACATTTGACAATACAAACTGGAAACAAATACTTGAATATTATGATCTGCTCATCGGTCTTTCTTCATCACCGGTGGTGGAATTGAACCGTGCCGTTGCTGTGCTGTATACATTGGGACCAGAAGCAGCGTTAAAGGCAGTGGAAGAAATATCGCACCATGCGAAACTCAAAAGTTTTTACCTGTATTATAGTTTATTGGGAGAAATATATGCGCGTTTAAACCAGCAGAAGAAATCTGAAGATTTTTTTCGGCTGGCGATTGAGCAAACAACTTCAGAGATAGAAAAAAAATTATTGCAGGGGAAAATTGCTGCAATGTATAATTAGGCATGGGTTTGAACCACGGAGGCAGAGAGACAAGTAGTTTCACTGTGTTTCACCGTTTGTGTCGCTGACCTCTGTAGTGAATTTTTTCCCGAAATTTATACTCTCAAACCCTGACACATGAAATATCATTTTCCAGTGAAATTATTTTTATCACTTCTATCAATGCTGCTTTTTACACAATTGAATGCGCAACAGAAAACTAAAATTAAAGACGACACTCAAAAAATTAAAATAAAAACAACCGGGCATGAAATGGCACCGATGTCACCGGTTGATACTGCTACCATTGAAAAAGTAACAGGACTGAAAGGGAAATCAAATAATGGGGAATACAAGATCACCATACCCCAGAATGACCTCAATATTGATGTAGACGGATTCCGGATTATTCCGGCAATGGGACTCGGAACATGGGTGGCGTTCACTTCATCACATGATGGTGTAATGGTGATGGGAGATTTGGTATTAACTGAGAGTGACCTGAAACCGGTTCAGTCTGAAGTAATACGACAGGGCATGACCATTACAGCCATTCATAATCATTTTATAAGAAATCATCCGAATGTAATGTACATGCATGTTGGTGGTTCAGGTAATACGGAAGACATGTCAAAAAAAGTAAAGGCTGTTCTTGATAAAATAGTTCAAGTAAGGGGGCATAATCCATCTGCGGCCTCTGTTCCTGATGTTACTTACACCATTAATACAAAAAATCTGGACGACATTCTCGGTTATAAAGGAGAGATGAGTAAAGGCGTTTATAAATATACCATTGGCAGGCCGGATGTAAACCTGGTGGAACACGGTGTAAAGATTTCAACTTTTCTCGGGTTCAATACATGGGCAGCCTTCCAGGGAACACCCGATCATGCTGCTGTTGCAGGCGACTTCACGATGCTGGAAAATGAAGTGGCACCGGTAATCAAGGCATTGATAGAAAATAACATTGAAGTGGTGGCCGTGCATAATCACATGGTTCATGAAAACCCGCGCATTTATTTTCTTCATTACTGGGGTGTAGGAAATGCTGAGCAACTGGCAAGAGGATTGAAAGCGGCATTGGATAAAACGGGTAAGGGGGCACAGATGATGAAACATTAGGGGATTAACCACGGAGACACATGGGCAGAGCAACACGGTGTTCCTCCGTGTCACTGTGCCACCGTGGTTCACACTTTATTATTTCACATGAATTACCATTCCTCCTCCGGATGCAAGAGCAACTATTATCTTATCACCCCTTTGAATTTTCTTTTCTTCTTTATCGATATAATTTGGATTGGCACCAATGACATCTTTATAAAGAGTTACAGAATAATTTCCTGCTTGAATAAAATTAATCGGGATAGTTATAGAACGTGCCTGGTGATTATTAATCGCACCAATATACCAGTCATTGCCTTTTCTTCTTGCTATGATAATGTATTCGTGAAGCTTCGCATCAATTACGCGTGTTTCATCCCATGTGGTAGGAACTTCTTTAATGAATTCAAATCCGGGCTGACCTTCATAAGCCTCGGGATAGTCGCAAACCATGCCTAAATAATTTTCAAGCACAACATACATTGCCATCATATGGCAGCGTGTGCCCAACATCAATGGACGTGTGTACTGAATGCGGTATTGTGAATCAGGAACTGCCCTGAATCCTCCAAGGTGATAGTCTGTACTGCCGGCTATCATTCTTGTAAAAACAATATCCAGATCATGATCCGGTGTGATGGCGCCCCACTTATTCACTTCATAATTCAGTGTTCCTTCCCTGGTTAATTCATTGGGCCATGTGCGTTGTAGTCCTGTTGGTTTGTATGCTCCATGAAATTGAATATGCAGATGATGTTTTGCTGCTTTTTCAAGAATTTCATTCTGGATGTTCACCATTTCCTGGTCATCCCGATCCATGAAATCTACCATCATACCAGAGAGTCCCCATTTTTCAAACACTTCAAAGGCTGTATCCAGTTTTGGATACAATGCTGCCCAGTGAACCCACACCCGTACATCAACACCTTTGGAATGCGCATAGTCGCAAATCTCTTTCATATTCAGTCCGGATACAGGCGTTGTAACGTCAGCATGCGGACCAGGCTGGAAATTTGCGCCATCATCAACATACCATTGATGCAGCCCATATTCAACAACTGTATGGTAGGTAATTCCATTGCGTGCACAGAAATCGATATAATACTGGTTGGTAACAAAATTATTTCCGGGAGCGTTTATGGTATCAGGTACAACATTTCCATTCCACCATGGAAAGGTGGTTTTGCCTGGCTTTATCCAGCTTACATCGATTATCATGGATGGTTCATTAAGTGATGTGAGAATATTGGATTCAAGAAAACTTCCCACGCGATCACTTAATTGTATAACGCGCCATGGACTCTGATGAGGAAGCAAAGCTTTCACTTTCAATTCCGTTTGACCGGGAAGCGGTGAAAGTGTACCAGAGAGAACAGCATTGTGTTTACGTAAATACATTCCTGCATAATCCACAAGGGCTGCTTCAGTAATTGAAGCATAAACTCCACCAGGTAATTCAAAAAGTGCAGGCATGTCCATAAGTGTATCTGCTCTGATACGGCTCAATGGGAGAGACGTATATTCACCTTCATGAGACGAAGTGAAATTGGGTAGAAGCAGGGCAATCACTTCAGGGTCTGATGTAAACCGGAACTGTGTACTCTCATCAGTTAAATTCAAAGATGTCTGGTTTTGCTGTTGCGGAAACTGATACCTGAAGGCAACACCATCATTAAAAACCCTTATAATAAAATTGAGAGTACGCAACGCACCCTGCGTTTCAACAAGTGGTATGAGCATTTCATTGTAAACAGCATGAACATTTTTATTTCTTCCTGTAAACAGTACATAGTTCTCTTCGCCTTTTCTTTTTGTTATACGACCCGTTTTCAGGTTATTTCTAAAAACTCCGGATTCTTTAAAGGACAAGCTTATCGAAGATTTGGAAATGACCGGTATTTTTTTGTAAGTGATTCCATATGCAGGTCCTGAATTTTCTATGCGGAATGAAAAAATAATGTTTCCGTCCGGTGATGAAACCTCCTGTTTTTTCTGTGCAAATGATGTGAGCGAAAAAAGCAGTATAATGAATAAAATAAGTTTCATAAGAAAAAGACAAGTTACTTAATGCCTGGCAAAGGTTAACCCCGAGCGGCTCAGGGTTTTACTTTTTTTCTCTGTGTCACCTTGACTAATTGGTTAAAAAAATGCCCCTCCAGAAGGAGGGGCATGCTATGAGTGGCGTCTGATACTAATTATCTTTTTTTGATTTTCCACCTTTACCATCTTTCTCTTCATCCACCTTTTTCACATCAACCGCATCTTTCTTAATCCTGTCGGCTTTATCTTTTTCTTCCTGGTCTTTTTTATCCTTTTCTTCTTTGTCCTTCTTATCTTTTTCTTCTTTGTCTTTTTTGTCCTGTTCTTCTTTATCCTTTTTATCCTTTTCTTCCTTGTCTTTCTTTTCCTTATCATGCTG
>JBJMLW010000174.1:0-2559 GCA_045805105.1 Flavisolibacter sp.
ACCGTACATGAATTGAACAGAAGAGGTATAGCACATGAGAATAACCTGCTTGAATTCAGAAAAACTCAACTAAATGATTCTACACACCATACCAACCTGCTGACAACCACTTTCGCTGTTGTGGCTGTTGCCATCATCATGCTGGCATTTTTTTCCAACATGCTTATTTCACAAAAGAGTAAAAGACTGGAAGGGCTATTAGAATCGATATTGAATACCTCTCAAAATGCGATCGTACATTATAAAGCCATTAAAGAACATGGTAAAATCACTGATTTTTATGTTGAATATGCGAACAATGCAGTGAAAGAACTATTTTATGTTTTCCCGGAAGACATAATAGGCAGACAATTAAAATCCTTACCAACCCGCACACCCATGATGTATGAAAAGTTTGTTGAGATCATGGAAAAAGGAAAACCACAGGCATTCGAATACCTGTATAATAATGGACAGGACACCCAATGGATCTATGCTTCCTTGTCTAAAACAGATAATGGCATTACAGGCACTTTTCATAATATAACTCCAATCAAAAAATACGAGGAAGAACTAAAAGAAAATATCAAGGACCTGGAAAGGTCCAATACTGAATTGGAACAATATGCTTATGTAGCCAGTCATGACCTGCAAGAGCCATTACGTAAGATCAGGTCATTTGGCAGTTATCTGCAAGATACCCAGACCGAGTATATGGATGCAAAAGGTAAAGAACAGCTGGATAAAATAATGGGAGCTGCAGAAAGAATGTCTGTATTGATCAAGGATATTTTAAGTTTTTCCAGTCTTTCAAAACAGGAATTATTTGTACCGGTTGATCTGAATAAGATCCTTCAGGCTGTAATTCATGATCTGGATCTGGTTATTACTCAAAATGAGGCGCAGATAAAGAATGATGTTCTGCCTATAATAGAAGCCATTCCATTGCAGATGAACCAACTGTTTTACAATTTATTGAATAACTCATTAAAGTTCAATAAGCCAGGACAGAAGACAGTTATTCAACTTACCTGCAGAGCTATTCATGAAAGTGAAAAACATGATGATCTGCTTCAGCATATCCCTTATTATGAACTGGTGTTTTCAGATAACGGCATTGGCTTCAGCCAGGACTATTCAGAGCAAATTTTCGGTCTTTTCAAAAGATTGAATGACAGGCTGATTTATCCAGGGTCTGGAATTGGTCTTGCTCTTTGTAAAAAGGTAGTCGAAAATCATAATGGGGCCATATTTGCCAAAAGCTCAGAACAGGAAGGCGCATCTTTTTATATTTATCTGCCTGTAAGACAAGGATAGGATTTTAGATTTTACATCCAAATGAACATTCACCTTCCTTCATTATTCAACATTTCTTGTTCTCCCGTTATCACGGGACAGGCTTTGTTCGATATTCCTAATTACCTTTTCTGCATCCGCAGGAAGCCAGGCATAGTCCTGATCTTTTCTGAACCAGGTCACCTGGCGCTTGGCGTATTGTCGGGTATGCGTTTTTATGGCATCTACAGCATCTTTCAGCGAAATTTTTCCGGAAAAATGATCAAATAGCTCCTGGTATCCTACTGTTTTCAAAGCATTTAATTCCTGGCATCCTATCAAGGATTGAACTTCGTTTTTCAATCCATATTCCATCATTAGGTCCACCCGTGTATGAATATTACGATGCAATTGCTCTCTTGGTAGCTCAAGCGCAAGTTTAATCACCTTAAACGCTCTTTCCCTTTTCATTCCACTTCTGAAACTCAAAATAGACTGCCCGGTGGTTTTGATGATTTCCAAAGCCCGCATCATTCTCTGCGGATTCTGCATTTCACCCTTTTCTGCAAATAAGGGGTCAATGTTTTTAACCTCTTCCTGTAACCACGAGAAGCCTTTTTTTTCATAGTCCTCAACTATCTCTTTCCTGATATCATCAGGCACCTCAGGGATTATGTCCATACCCTCAGTAAGCGCTTTAATATATAATCCTGTTCCACCCGTTACAACAGCTATATCTTGTCTTTGAAAAATCATTTCCAGACATAACAATGCATACTGTTCAAAAGTGGCAGCAGTAATCTTATCATGGATTGAATGCGATGCGATAAAGTAATGTTTAGCCAATGCCAGTTCTTCTTCCGAAGGCCTTGCCACTCCAATATTTAATTCACGAAAACACTGACGGCTGTCAGCAGATATGATCTCTGTTCCAAAATGACGGGCCACTTGTATGGCAACTGATGTTTTTCCTACGGCCGTAGGCCCTGCAATGACTATAACGGTCTTCATCCGCTGAAACACTGAGTGGATTTTAGATTTGCGATTGCCGATTTTAGATTTACGGTTTACGATCTGGGCTTAAAGGCAAAGAAATAAGCGACCCGGTAAGGTAAAAGAGCTTAATTGTTCATTCTACTCTTTTACATTTCAATTTTTCATTTAATATTCAAATGAACATTCCTTTCCTTCATTATTCGTTATTCCTTGTTCTCTCGTTATCACGGGACAGGCTTTGTTCGATATTCTAAAACTCCTCTCCGCTCTCTTCTCCTGTTTCCGCGCCATTACCAAACTCATCACTCC
>JBJMLW010000175.1:0-2855 GCA_045805105.1 Flavisolibacter sp.
AAAAGACCAGATAAAATTTCCCTTCGCATCACCCGCCACCAGTCTTCCAGTGAAATTTCACCCACAGCCATTGCCTGTATAATCAATGTAGAAGCCTGCGACCCGCTGTTACCTCCACTGGAAATGATCAGCGGAATAAATAATGTAAGGACAATAACCTTTGCAATCTCGTCTTCAAAAAAAGCCATGGCAGTAGCCGTCAGCAATTCTCCTAGAAAAAGTACAACCAGCCATATCACCCTTTTTTTGAACAAACGCAAGAGGGGCATCTCCAGGTATGGCTTATCGAGGGCTTCGGTACCCCCGATTTTTTGCATGTCTTCGCTGAATTCTTCACTCGCAACCCAAAGGATATCATCGATTGTAACAATGCCAAGCAATTTGTTACTGTTACTTACAACGGGCAGTGCTACCCTGTTATTCATTTTAAAAACTTCATTCGCTTCTTCCTGGTCCTGGTATGCATTTAAAGCAATCACACGGTCATCCATCAGTTCTTTTACGGTACTTTCGGGTTGCGCCAGGATAAATTCGCGGATCCTGATGTCATCAAGGAGTTCTCCTTTTTCATTGATCACATAGATCACATCAATCGTTTCACTGTTTTTGCCGATGCGCCTGATGGTATCCAGTACTTGCTGTACCGTATTGGTTTCATAAACATAGATGTAGTCTGGCGTCATCAACCTGCCCACACTGTTTTCAGGATAACCGAGAAGGGAAAGTGTAATCTTTCTTTCTTCGTTGTCGAGTAGCTTGATCAGTTCCCGAACAACGTTGCTGGGTAATTCTTCAAGAAAGTCGGTTCTGTCGTCCGGTGGGAGTTCATTTAGAAGGCCGGCTGTTTTATCAGGAGGAAGTGTCTGAATGATTTTTTTCTGGGCGCCAAATTCCAGGATCTTGAAAACACCTACGGCACGGTGTACAGACATTGAGGCAATGAGGCTGCTGTCATATTCTGGCATTTCATAGATCAGCTCCGCTACATCGCTTATATTCTGCTGGTCCAGGAATGCATGCAGTGCGTCCTGGTCTCCGGATTCCAGAATCTCTTCAAGTTGTGTCTGCAGGTTTTCCAACGGCATTTTCAAATTTACACACTGACGGCTATGCCGTTTACAATTAAGTGGAATTAATTTGCAGAAACTTTTATGTGCAACCGTTGAATTTTGTTTCTGAAGCCATTTATGTATTGAAGTCCGTGGGGAAAGGCAGGGGTGTTTTCACTAATACGGAACTGAAAAAAAATACAGTTATTGAAATTGCACCCGTGATCGTTATGAGCCGCAAAGACAGATCATTTATAGACCAGAGCCTGCTTCATGATTATATTTTCGAATGGGGTGATAAAAAAGAGCAATGCTGCATGGCTCTTGGTTATATTCCTTTATACAACCATTCCTACAATTCCAATTGTGAGTATGAAATGAATTTCAAACAGGAAACCATTACCATAAGAACGGTGAAGAGAATAAAAGCCGGTGAAGAGCTTTTTATCAACTACAATGGCGACTGGAACAACGAAAAAAAAGTGTGGTTCGATGCTTCGTGATCAGGGGAAAAGAATCTGTCCCCTGATTTCACCATTAGGAAAATTGGTAGTGTGAATATCAACATAAAACTTCCCTGCTAAAAAATCAGGTTCTTTGATTACCATGCCATCAACTAAAAGGGTTGATGAAAAAGTGCCGCTTGTTGCTGTTGAATTTCCGGAAGCGGCTGAGGCCACACCACTTGGATAGGTTCCGGGGATAGCAATATAACCGCGGTCTGCGAGGCCATGGATATGAATTCCAGTAACGGCACTACTCAAACCTGACCAGGTTATTTTATATGAATAAACTTTCGTACGTCTGTCATAGGTGCCTTCAATTCTTCCAGTAGCTGCAGATGTATTTGAAGGGATCTGCTGTGATCCTGTCAGAAAAAAATCATAGTTAGAAATGTATCTGGACCTGTCAGGGTATTGATGAAGATCATCCTCCTTATCACAGGAAGCAAAAAAGCATAAAACAAACAGGGCGGAAAGTGTAAATAATTTAAAGCGATTCATTTTGGTTGTTTGAGTAAAAATAAGAGATTTTAATAAGTGAAAAACTGTTATTTCAACAGGTTTTTAATCTCACTCAGTTTCAGTAAAGCTTCTACAGGTGTGAGGCGGTTGATATCAATTCCATCAAGCATTTTCCTGATGTCTTCAAATGTTTCACTGTGTGCATCAAAAATGTTCAGCTGCATCTTTGCAGAGGTGATATTTTTTACTTTATCAGCCACATGACCATCTACATGTTTTTCTTCCAGCTGTACCAGGATTTCCTTGGCTCTTGCAATGAGATCAGGGGGCATGCCGGCCATTCTCGCCACATGAATACCAAAACTGTGGGTGCTTCCGCCCGGTGCCAGCTTGCGAAGGAAAATAATCCGGTTTCCCACTTCCCTGTTTGTAATATGATAATTTTTTATTCTTTCAAATTTGTTTTCCAGTTCATTCAGTTCATGATAATGTGTAGCGAAAAAAGTTTTGGGCTGGAAGGGAGAATGATGGAGGTATTCAGCAATGCTCCAGGCAATGGAAATTCCATCATATGTTGATGTGCCCCTGCCAATTTCATCCAGAAGAATAAGGCATCGTCTGCTCATATTGTTTACAATAGAAGCTGTTTCATTCATTTCTACCATGAAGGTTGATTCCCCTGCGCTCAGGTTGTCGGATGCACCCACGCGCGTGAATATTTTATCCGTTAAAGAAATCAATGCATCATCGGCAGGAACAAAGCTTCCCATATGAGCCATGAGTGTAATGATACCTGTCTGTCGGAGAAGTGCAGATTTACCACTCATGTTCGGACCTGTAA
>JBJMLW010000176.1:0-2397 GCA_045805105.1 Flavisolibacter sp.
TCCACAGGTTCTCCTTTGCCATCACCATCGCGATCAATTCCAATGACTGGCCATTCATTGATCCATTTCATTGGCTGAAGATGCACCACTCTTCCATAGGCATCTTTATCCTGGAAATGCAAAAACCAGTCTTCGCCTGTTTGCGTGCGTACCCATGCGCCCTGGTGTGGTCCGTTAATTTTCGAGCTTCCCTGGTCCATTACCACCTTTCTTTCATATGGACCGTAAATATTTTTTGATCGCAATACCAGTTGCCACCCTGTTGCTACACCACCCGCTGGCGCAAAAATGTAGTACCACCCTTTATACTTGTAAAACTTTGGACCTTCAATCGTCGGATCAGTTTCATGACCATCGTAAACCATCACACCCTCATCAGACAATTTCGTTCCTTCTTTGTTCATTTTTTTTACGACGATGATGCTTTTGATCCCCGCACGGCTTCCTGCAAATGCATGTACCAGGTAAGCCTGTCCATCGTCATCCCATAATGGACATGGATCAATCAAACCTTTTCCTGCGGCTACAAGAACTGGATCAGTCCATGGACCAGCAGCATTCCTGGCTTTCACGAGGTAAATTCCAAAATCAGGATCCGGGTAATAGATATAAAACTCATTGTTATGAAAACGCAAGGCAGGTGCCCAAACACCTTCGCCATGATGTGGCAGAGAAAAATGTTCAACTGGTATTTGTCTTTTCAATGCATGCCCTATCAGTTTCCAGTTAACAAGATCTTTTGAATGAAGTATGGGAAGACCAGGAATATCTTCAAATGATGATGAGGTCATATAATAATCATCACCAACACGAATCGCATCAGGATCTGAGTAATCTGCATTCAGTACCGGGTTCTTATAAGTTCCATCACCATTATCGGCAACCCAAACCTGCGACACATAATTTTTCTGTGCCCGGCATTGAAGAAGAATAAAAGAAAATAATATCGTTAGCAGTTGCTTCATAAAACCTTGCGCGATTCAGGATCCCATTCACCAAGAATATTTTTTATGGTATAACGTTTTGCTTCTTCTGCTGAAAGTTGTTTTGCCCACTTCACCCGCTCAGCAGGCTTTGCACCTGGTCCGCTGCTATTGTATTCAGCAAAACGTGCGGTTGATTCGTTGGCAGGATTTTTCCAGTTGTCCCAGCCTCCAGGAATAATATGATCACCCAACCAGCAATTGATATAGGTGACAGATGCCGTCGGCCTCCATGGACGACCCAGCGAAACTTTATTGATGTTTGAATCTGCTGTCAGTTTGCAATCGAAAAAAACAAATCCGAAAGGAATATCAGAATTCGTTGAAGCAGCAGTAACGTGTGAATTTTTCTTGCTGTGAATATGACAGTTTTTAAATACAGCCGTCGAAGCACCGAAAATAAAATCAGTTGTTCCTTCGATATAACAATCTCTGAAATACTGCTTCACTCCGGAGCCGCTTAAGAAAAGAACATCCTGGTTTCCCACCATTCTGCAATTTTTGAACGAAGCACGGTTACCTTCAATGCGAAGGGCCACTGCTTGTCCAGCTGTAAAACCCGCGTTGTTTTCAAATGTGATATTCTCCGCGCTAAAGTCATTTCCGTAAACAAAAAAAGAAGCACAGGTCCAGGTGTTCAAAGTATCACCGTTCGGAAGACGTGTCCCGGCATGATTATCATAAGTCAGTACTGTATTGTTTTTGTCGTCGCCTGATAAATGAATAAAGTTCTTTGTAGCATCCACGATGATGACCTCCTTGTAGATGCCTTTCTTAATAAAAATCGTGACTGGTGTTTTATTGCCTTCCGGTACCGCATTCAATGCTTCCTGCACAGTTTTGTAATTGCCGCTTCCGTCTTGCGCAACTATAATTTTCTTTTGCGCATTTGCAAGTAAGCTGAGAAAGCCAGGAAGAAACAAAAACAAATACTTCATTATTTTTTTTTATTGGAGAAACAAAATCTTTTCATTTAATTATTTATTAAGTAAATATTGTTGCAGACTGCATGTTTGCGCTGACAATGAAAAAATAAAAATCTTTTTCACAACAATCTTTACCTGTTTAATATACCTGTCATAAACAAAATCTCAGCAACCCAGGTCTTCTTTTAAGGAGACCGGGAGAAAACATTTTTCAAAAATTCATCAATGTACCTCACCATCGGTTCAAACCAGGGGTCAAACAAAGGGAAAGAATGTGGCGCATCTAAAAATGTTTTTACCTCTGAGTAA
This sequence comes from Flavisolibacter sp., assembly GCA_045805105.1. Classification (GTDB taxonomy): domain Bacteria; phylum Bacteroidota; class Bacteroidia; order Chitinophagales; family Chitinophagaceae; genus Flavisolibacter. Next base: position 2,219 of record JBJMLW010000176.1, read on the forward strand.
ATTTTGTTTTCATTCAGCAGTTTTAGAAAATCAGTTCTGCCGGCATGCATGCGTTCAACGCTGCTGTTGATAAACAAAGTCGGCGGCGTGTTCTTACCTACATAGGTTAATGGTGATGCTTCTGCCCACAACTTTGGGTTTTCTTTTTTTGAATAACCGAACCAATATGTAGCGGCAGA
>JBJMLW010000177.1:0-5339 GCA_045805105.1 Flavisolibacter sp.
CTTTGGTGTTATCGTTGCCATCCTGACAGTATTTTTCGAATCGGGAATGCGATCGGTGGATGTGGGAAGTTCTATTATTGATAAAATTCACCGGGGCGCCTATGACATTGTTGGTGTTGCCTTCTTTGCTGCCATGGCGTTTATACTATTCCGTGTGGCGATATCAAAACAAAAGAGAATTCCTAAGTAGAATTTGAAGACGATGGCACAGGGGCACGGAGTTACACAATATTTCTATAGGCTCCTGTGCCATCGAGGTTAACTGCGCTAAATAAATTTCAACTGATCAAACTTCTTCCCTAGAATTTTTTCGTCATCAGCACCCAGCCATTTATTGAGGATGGTGGAGTACACATTTTTGAAATCAACTTTATATTTCAGGTCGCCATCATCAAGGTCGGCGAGGTCGGGAAGTTCATTAAGAATGCCTTTCTCTTTCAATCCACCACCAAGAATGAACATATTATTTGCTGTTCCATGATCTGTACCTCCACTGGCATTTTGCGATACCCTTCTTCCGAATTCAGAGAAAGTAAAAAACAGAACATCGTTGTGACGGTTGTTTGCTTTAAGGTCTTTCATGAAAGCACCAACCGCGTCATTCATTTCCTTGAACAGGCGTGCCTGCTGGTTTTCCTGGTTGATGTGGGTGTCGAAACTTCCAAGCGAAACGTAATAAACTTTTGTATTGATGTCTGAATAGATCAGTGATGAAATTGTCTTCAGATCCTTTCCGAGATTGGTGTTAGGATATTCTGCTTTTGAAGGATGCGCCTTTGATTGTTTGAAAATATAATCAGCAGATGAAAGGGTTTCGGACATTGTTTTGTACAGGTATTCAACCGGCTGTTCGTCGTGATGGTCTGTATGCTGTGATGAAATATCCTTGAAGAATTTTTCATTGCTTGTCCCGAACAAACGCCTTGGGTCCTTGAACGCGAGTCCTTTTGCATGTTCGCCTTTCAAAGCAAGGCTTAGGGTATCATCCAGCTCAAGCACCTGTGTTGGCTTTCCGCATCCATTGCATTGAGCATCCAGGTATCTACCGATCCATCCTGTGGTTAAATATTCACTACTGTTACTTCCGCTTTGCCATATATCCATACTTCTGAAATGTGACCTGTCGGGGTTTGGATAACCAACATTATTCAAAATGCCCAATGATCCATCATGATAGGCATCTGCAAAAGCTGTAAGTGCAGGATGCACGCCTACTTCATCGGTGAGGCTGATCGCTTTTGATTTATCTATACCAAGCTTAGGGCGTGAACGATAATAAATATCATTGCGAACAGGTATAACTGTATTCAAACCATCATTACCACCACTCAGCTGGAGGATTACAACAACTTTATTTCCTGGCGGAACTGCGTTGCCGGTTTCCAATGCCTTCAAAAACTTCGGCACAAAGAACGAAGCTGTTGCGAGTGATCCGGATTGTATGAATGTTCGGCGTTTGATTAACATACTTGTTTTTTAATGCTGCGCGCTACTCGCTACGAGCTGCGCGCATGAATTCATTATTATTTTTTCTTTTTCATTTTAAGAAGAGTGAAGCTCGTAGCTCGCAGCCTTCCTCAGCACATCTGGTATTCAGGCGTACTCATAATCTGTATCGTTGCAGACTTTAAATATTTCTCCCTGCTTTCGCTATCGGAATAAAAGTTTATCACATCTCCCCCAAAACCTGGCTTTGTTTGTAAAAGCGATGATGTAAGAGAATTTATAATCTGTTCCCGCGGTACACCCTGAAAATTTTTCAGGTAATTGTTCCAGTCAATTGTAGCCTTTATCGGTTTGCCTGCGTTTCCCATCATCGGCTTTGTTTTATCTACATTGGGTTCTCCATTATCCGTTCTTCCCATCATCTGGTCATCGTCGGTTTTAGGTCGGACATTAAATTCATCCTGGTCGCTAATCAGTTGTGGCAGGCGCATACGCATCATGAGTGTTGAACTGTCGATCCATGATTTTCCACCTGGCCATCCTGCAACATTGGGCGGATAAAAAAGTATTTGTCCGAGTACGCGTTGCAACAATAACTGTGATTCTTCATTTTCCAGTTGCATGGGCAGCATGCGGCGAATACCCGCAATAAGTTCGATAGGCGATTTAATTTTTACTCCAATGTTTCTGTCATCGTAAAACCATTCAGAAGTAAAAATGTCATTCATAAGGGCACCAATATTATAGCCGGATGAATAAAACCGATCTGCCAGCCATTCGGTTTTTTCTTTATCTACCTGGTCATTCACGAAGAAACGATAGATCTTTTGTGTGATAAAGCGTGCAGTCTGTTTGTGATCGAGAAGGATGTTGAGTACATCATCTCCATCGAAGTTTCCGGTTTTGCCTAAAACAGTTTTGCTACCGGTATCATGCTGGAATTTTCTCAGCATGAACTCTCCTTTTATGTTTGCACCCCAACCTGTGAATGCACGTGCTGCTTCTTTTACATCGGTTTCTGTATAGTTGCCGCGTCCGAGGGTAAATAGTTCCATTACCTCGCGCGCAAAATTTTCGTTTGGATGGTCTTTCCTGTTCTGGTTGGCATTCAGAAAATTCAGCATGGCAGCACTTTTTGAAACTGCAGGTAAAAGTTCCCTCAGGCTTCCCAGCGCATGCTGCCGGATAACATCAAGGAGCTGTTGCTGAAAAAAAACATTGAGGTTGCGTGCAGCAAAGTGACCATGCCAGAAAAAGGACATTTTTTCACGCAGCTGTTGTTTACTATCAACCATTTGTTCAAGCCAAAGTAAATTCAGGCTTTTAATTGATTCCCGGTTTCGCTGCTGAATATTCCTGCGTTCATCCTTGTCCATCATGTCTTTTCTCATCCCTTCTTCCTGAACGCCTTTCATCAGGCCTTTCAGGTAATCATCAGCCGCATCAATAAATGCCGGTTGATGATCAGAAGTCTTTACCAATGCACTGTATAGTCCGGTTGATGAAATGTTTTTTAACTGTTCCAGCTGATCTGACGCCGGACCAAAGCCAGCCCGCCACATCAAGTGCTGGTTTTTAAGTTGATTAGAAGCCATTAAAATGGTTTTGTTTCTGACTTGTTAAAAGGAAGATCGTTTAAATGAAATCAAGATAAAAAAGATATTTTTTAAATTATAATGTTGGGAAGGCCAGCGCTGCTCGTTGCATGGACATACGCTTAGATTTCATGATTAGAAGAATATTGTTTAAACATTTCAAAATGTTCCTTTGAAACGAAATGCTCCCATCTCCTTCGGAGAGGCGGAAGGGGTTAAGGACTGTGTCCTGACGACTATAGACTACTTCGCAATGATAAACCTGAACCCTAATGACAATGGTGTTGCACCTGATAAGCTGGTTCCTGCAGTAAAAACTTTACCAGAATACGACTCGTTGGGATTTGCAGTATTTTTTCCGTGCGTGTCTCCATATCCGATATATAAAAGATTCGACAGACCTGCTTCCAGGTGAAGCCATTTGTTTATTGCATAAGCAAGGCCGGGGTAAATACTTAAACTTACATTGTTATTATGGCTTTCAGATTTAACTGTAGAATTCTGTTTGATCTTTTGTTCTCCCCTGATATACCCAAGAGATCCTTCACCAAACAGGTAAAAATTTTTTCCAAGTGATAAGTATTTTCTAACAAAAGAATTGATGCCATAGTAGTTGGTTTCCTCGAATTCTGATGAATGGCTTGCCGTACTACGTGAAAATACAAGGCCAGCTCCAACAATTGTATTTTGTCGAATAGCAATTCCAACTGATGGACTGAATTGAAAAGTCTGATGCTTTTCAGAATTATTAGGAAAAGAAGAGTTTTCGGAACTGGTGTTGGAAAAACTAAAATTTCCCCCTAATAAAGTAGATCCCTTTGTAATCTGTGCATTACACAATAACGAAATGAATGTAAACGCATGCGTAAAAAGTAGAATTTTTCTCATGAGTTAAGGTTTATGAAACGAATATGAGAAGTAAAATGGAATGTTGTTCTGCCAGGAGTTTTCCTTTAACCAAATTTTAAAGGAATGTTGATATGTTGATATGTTGATTTGTTGATACGTTCGGTTGCAGTGATGAGGCTATCTTAAACGTATCAACGTATCGACGTATCAACAAGCCAATGCATAAAAATAGAATGCAGGAAAGATTTGCCAAATGATGAACGACCATCCGTCGTCCGTCGTCTGTGGACTGTGGACCGTTCACTTCCTCAAATCATCTCATCACCAAAGTAACTTCTTAAAACAGGTGGTAACGTAATTCCATTCTCATCCTGGTTATTTTCGAGAAGGCATGCAACAATTCTTGGAAGAGCAAGAGAGCTTCCATTTAAGGAATGTACGAGTTGTGATTTTCCTTTTTCATCTTTATAGCGGATTTTCATCCTGTTTGTCTGGAAACTTTCAAAGTTTGAAACAGAACTTACTTCAAGCCATTTTTCCTGTGCTGCGCTGAATACTTCAAAGTCATAAGTGAGAGCAGAAGTGAAACCCATGTCACCACCGCAAAGCCTGAGAATCCTGTAATGCAATTGCAGGCTTTGCAATAATTTTTCAACATGTGTCACCATTTGTTCCAGCACCTCATAACTATCGCCAGGATGAACCAGCTGAACAATTTCAACTTTGTCAAACTGGTGAAGACGGTTCAATCCGCGAACGTCCTTACCATAACTTCCTGCCTCGCGCCGGAAGCATGGAGTAAATGCAGTAAGTTTTACAGGCAGGTCGGATTCCTTGAGAATCGCATCCCTGTAAATATTCGTCAAAGGAACTTCTGAAGTTGGAATCAGGTAGAATTTGTCTTCTGTTACATGGTACATCTGTCCTTCCTTGTCGGGCAGTTGTCCTGTTCCAAAAGCGGAAGCTTCGTTTACCATCAATGGCGGCTGGTATTCTGTATAACCGGCAGCTGTATTAAAATCGAGGAAATACTGGATCAGTGAACGTTGTAATTTTGCTCCTTTGCCTTTATAAAATGGGAAACCACTCCCTGTTACTTTATTACCCAGTTCAAAATCGATCAGGTCAAATTTTTTTGCCAGGTCCCAATGCGGAACGGCGCCCTTGAATAATTGTGGCGGTTGTCCTCCCTTCCTTACTTCAACATTATCTTCAGGTGTTTTACCAGCAGGAACTTTTTCGGAAGGCAGATTGGGAAGGCGGACGAGCAATTCTTCCTGCTGCTTTTCCACCTGCTGCAGTTGTTGTTGTAAAGGAGCAAGGTTGGCTTTAAAAGATTCAATATCTTTTTTTCTTGCGTTCGCTTCATCTTTCTGTCCCTTACCCATCAGCGCACCGATTTCTTTTGAAACAGAATTGATTTTCGATTGCAGTTCTTCAGACTGAACC